>CAZIEX010000001.1:0-20627 GCA_964538585.1 uncultured Mycoplasmatales bacterium
GCATTACGGATAATTTTAATTACTTCATCAATATTATCCATAGCAACATTAAGACCTAATAATATGTGTTGACGATCTAGATCAGTATTTAAATCATGATTAGTACAACGAACTAAAACATCTAGTTGATGTTCAATATAGATTTCTAAAGCTTGTTTAATGTTTAAACATTTAGGTTCATTGTTAACTAAAGCTAACATATTTACAGGGAAAGAAGATTGCAATTCAGTCTTACGATATAGCTGATTCATTAAGATTTCAGGAGAGACATCTTTTTTGGTTTCAATAACAATACGGATACCATCACGATTTGATTCATCTCTTAAATCAGCAATACCTGAAATACCATTTTCTTCACTTTCTTTATTGTTAGCTAAAGTAGCAATTTTTTTGATTAATGAAGTTTTATTAACTTGATATGGTATTTCAGTAAAGATAATAGTTGATTTACCTGTATGCTCATTTGTTGTATATGTACCTTTAGCACGCATTATTACTGATCCACGACCTGTATTGAAATAATCTATTATTCCTTTGGTACCAATAATTTGAGCAGCTGTAGGAAAATCAGGACCATGTAATACAGTTCTAATTTCATCAATAGTAGCTTGTGGGTTATGTGCAACCATTTTAATGGCTTCAACTAATTCACTTAAGTTATGTGGAGGCATATTAGTTGCCATACCTACAGCAATTCCATTAGTACCATTTGCTAGCAAGTTAGGGAATAACGCTGGTAAAACAACCGGTTCGGATTCACTTCCATCATAATTATCCATAAAATCAACAGTGTTTTTTTCAATATCTTCAAGTATGCTATCAGCAACTTTAGACATACGAATTTCAGTATAACGCATTGCAGCTGCACCATCTCCATCAATTGAACCAAAGTTACCATGACCATCCATTAGCATATATCGCATGCTAAAATCTTGAGCCATACGTACCATTGTTTCATATACTGCAGTGTCTCCGTGTGGGTGATACTTACCAATTACTTCACCAACTAGACGAGCTGATTTTTTATATGGTCGAGATGAATTCATTCCTAAACCATATGCTGCATATAAAACTCGACGGTGAACTGGTTTAAAACCATCACGAGCATCAGGAAGCGCACGAGCAACTATTACTGACATTGAGTACTCTAGGAATGAACCACGTAATTCATGGATAATAGATTGATCTATTACTTCAGTTTGTTCTAATTGTTCTTTTATAAGGTTTTCATCATTGTTATGATTGTTCATAGTTTTCTCCTTGGAATTATTTTATTGGCATTAAATATCCAAATTTTTTACAAACTTAGCATTCTTGCTAATAAATTCTTTTCTTGGTGCAACATCATCGCCCATTAATAATGCAAATTCTTTATCAGCTTGGATAGCATCATCAATTGAGAATCGATGTAATTTACGAATGGTAGGATCCATAGTTGTTTCTCATAATTGATCTGGATTCATTTCACCAAGACCTTTGTATCTTTGAATATCATATTTACTATTAGCTCTAGCATTCTTTTTAAGTTCTTCTAATTCTTCATCTGTATATGCATAAGATATTTTTTTATCTTGTACAAATTTATATAGTGGTGGAATAGCAGCATAAATATGACCATTTTCAATTAATGGTTTCATGTATCTAAAGAAGAAAGTTAGAAGTAAAATTCGGATATGAGCTCCATCAACATCAGCATCAGTCATAATAATGATTTTGTCATAACGAATTTTTTCTAAGTCAAATTCAGGCATAACACCAGCACCAATTGCTGTAATCATGGCATTAATTTCTTCACTAGCAACAATTCGATCCATAGTTGCTTTTTCCACATTTAAAATTTTTCCACGTAATGGAAGGATAGCTTGATAATAACGGTCTCTACCTAGTTTTGCACTTCCTCCCGCTGAATCACCTTCGACAATATATAGTTCACTTAAAGTGTGGTTTTTAGTAGTGCAATCTGCTAATTTACCAGGCAAACTACCATTATCAAATGGCGATTTACGTCTCACTGCTTCTCTTGCTGCTTGTGATTTAATACGAGCTTCACGAGCACTTTTAACTTTTTCAAGAATTAGTTTAGCTATATCAGGATTTTCATTTAAGAAACGTTCAAAGATTTCTCCTGTTACTTGATTTACACAAGGACGAAGTTCTGTATTACCTAAACGAGTCTTGGTTTGACCATCATATTGTGGGTCTGGGTGTTTAACAGAAATAATAGCAGTTAGTCCTTCTAAAACATCATCTTTACTAAATTTTTCTTCATCCTCTTTTAAGATTTTGTTTTTTAAAGCATAGTTATTCAACACACGAAGCATTGCAAGTCTAAAACCTTCTTCATGTGTTCCACCATCTGTAGTATCAATGTTGTTGCAAAAAGTAAAGATAGCAGGATTATATCCAGTATTGTATTGGAAAGATAATTCTACTTTAACATTGATTAAAAGCATTTTTTCAGGATCTTGAGGATCATGTTTTGTAGCACTTCGTATTTGTAAATCTTTTTCTGTATAAACTACTTCTGGGAACAATGGAGTTTTATTTACATTAATATCTTTTACATATGCAATTAATCCATCATGATAATTGAATACTTGTTTAGTTTGAGTTATTTCATCATTGAATGTAATAATAGCATTTTTATTTAAATAAGCTAATTTACGTAACCTTGTTTCAATTTTTTCATGTTCAAATGGTGATTTTTCCATAATGGAGAAATCAGGATAAAATTCCACAGTTGTACCTTGAAATTTATCAACTTTACCAACTTCTTTTAACGGAGTAGCAACTTGGCCACCATTTCTAAATTCAATGAAATATTGTTTGTGATTTCTTACTACTCATACTTTCATTCATTCACTAAGAGCATTAACTACTGATGCACCAACGCCATGCAACCCTCCAGAAGTTTTATATGCATTGTTATTAAATTTACCACCAGCATGAAGAATAGTTAGAACTACTTCAACTGTTGGTCGTCCTTCTTCTTTATGAACTTCAATAGGAATACCACGTCCATCATCTTCAACAATGATAGAGCCATATTTAGTTAATGTAACATTGATAGTTTTTCCAAAACCACTAGCAATTTCATCAATTGAGTTATCAACTATTTCCCAGATCATGTGGTGTAAACCACTGCTTCCTGTAGAACCAATATACATTCCTGGACGAACTCTAACTGCTTCTAGTCCTTTTAGAACTTTAATACTATCAGCATTATATTCTCTTTCTTGTTCTATTAGATGGGCATTTTCAGCCATCATTAGTTCAGGATCACTATTGATTAGTTCTTCATCAGCAATAATTTTATCTTGCAATTCTTTATTAGTTTTATTATTTTCCATAATTACCTACTTTTTTCAATGATTGTAAAAGATTTTTGTTGATCAATAACAATTTTATCAGATGGGTATAACTTACATCCACGACGATTTTCTGTTTGACCATTAACTGTAATTTGGTGAGCTAATAAAAATTGCTTAGCTTCACCACCATTAGTAATTTCTTTGACCAATTTTAAGAATTGACCTAAAGTAATATATGGTGTAGTTATACCTACTTCAACAAACATAGATTTATTTTATATATAAATATATAAAATAAAGATTTATTTATTTTTTAGTTGAAACAACTTGATAATGGATAACTGCTGCTATGTTAGATATAGGATATATAAAGACACAAACAGATAAACTTATATAGTTAAATATATCTCTATTTGTTGTTAAATTTACTATTACACCAATAACTAAACCTAATATAACTATTAAGTATTTACTTATCCCTAATAAAATTGAAATAATACCATTTATTTTTTGCTTTTTAGCTTTTGCTAAATTAAAAATAAGATGATTAAAAACAATAGTGCAAATAGTGCCTAAAAAAATAAAAGGAATATGGATTAGCATTCCATATAGAATTGCATAATTATTTAGAACAATAGCAGATACTAAACAACAAATAAATGAAAAGACCAATAAAAGAGTGTTGTAACTAATTAAACAGATATAAAAAAAATTAAGTGAAGATTTAATAAATTTTTTCTCACTTAATTTCTTCTTAAACATATTTTTTATTTTGTTCCAAAAATACGATCTCCAGCATCACCAAGACCAGGAACAATATAACCATTCTTATTTAATTTTTGATCAATTGCACAAACATAGACAGGAATATCTGGGTAAGTTTCATCAATTGTTTTAATTCCATTTGGAGAAGCAACAACACAAGCTACAGTAATAGAACGGGGCTGATATTTTTTTAAAATATCAATAGCATTGATTGTTGAATTACCAGTTGCTAGCATTGGGTCAACAATAATAAGATCAGCACCTTTGATATTTTTAGGCATCTTGCAATAGTAAGTTATTGGCTTCAATGTTTTTTCATCACGATACATACCTAAAAAACCAATTGATGCTTGTGGTAGCATTCTTCTAAAACCATCAAGCATACCTAACCCGGCACGAAGAATAGGGACTAATACTATAGCATTTTTTAGTTTATAACCATTAGTTTTAGTGATTGGTGTTTCAATAGGAAATGAAGTTATTTCCAAATCTTTGGTAACTTCATATGCCATAAATTGAGAAAGCTCAATTAAATTAGAGTTAAAATCACGAGAATCAGTATTTTTATTACGCATTCGTGATAATTTAACTTGAATTAAAGGATGATTAATTACTTTATGCATTGTTAAGAATTATAACCTACCGAAGATTTTTATCATATGGGATACCATCGTGCTCTGGTGCTCTAACTCATTTACCAAAGAATACAAGAACAATAATTGTAAGAATATAAGGAATTGAATAAACAATTTCTTTAGGGAAACCGGCATTAGATAACACATTAGACATTGATAATGAAGTAAATAAGGCAAAGATAACACTAGCAACAGTAATTCATTCTACTCTTCATGCACCAACAATCATAATAGCAAGTGCTAAATATCCTAATCCTTGTGTATTACCTTGAAATTTATTAATATTGAATAAGAATATAGCTCCAGCTAATCCAGCAAACGCTGAACCAAAAACAACTGCTACTCATTGATATTTAGTTACACTAATACCTAGTGAATCAACTGCAGAAGGATTTTCACCAACTGCTTTGTATCTTAAGCCTAGTTTAGTGAAATTAACTATTGCAAAGATAATAACAGCAATTAATATGGCACATAAGAAAATTAATAGTGATGATCCATAAATTGAATTACCAATATATCAAAAATCAGAGAATGTAGTAGTAATATTAGTTGATCCACCACATAAAGCACTTCCTAATGGAGCATTAACAAATGTACCAAAAGCAATACCAATTAAGTTTATAGCAGTACCACTAATAATGTGATTGGCTTTAAGATTTATAGTAGCATATGCATGCATTACACCCGTGATTGATGTTGCAATCATAGTGAGGATAAGTGCAAACAAGAAACCTCACAACCCAATGGTATCAAATTTTAAAGCTGCTGAACTAAATATTCCAAAGAATACAGCTCCAAAACACATCATACCATCAATACCAACGTTAACTATTCCAGCACGCTCACATAAATAACCACCAATGGCACCAATTAGTAAAATAGCACCATAGATCATGGCATAATTAATAATTATTCCAAACTCACCCATTAGTTTGCTCCTTTCACAAGTGGTTTAACTAATTTTGAATAATGATTTGTCCATAAATGTAACATTTCATTTTCAGAAGTTAATAAAGCCATCTTAGATATATAAATTTCCTTATGATCACAAATATTAGTAACATATTTGCAAGTTTTTTCAATCAAATTATCTGTATATTTTTGACTATGTAAAGATTCTTCAATATTGTTTTTCTTAGTATGAAAAATAATATATTCAAGGTTTGATAAAGCTATTGTAGCTCATTGTTTATCTTTTTTGTCTTTTTCAAATGTTAAAGCAATAGTATTATCTTTTTTAATTAATTTGATTATTTGAGCATAATATTGTTTTTTACCATATGGATTTTTAAAGTTTTCAGAAGTTAAAATATTTTTTCTTGTGTTAACATATTTTAATTCTTTAGCATCAATGTAACCCATTTTCTTAATAATCTTAGATGATTTTTTATTTGTTTGTTGTAAATATGTTTTATGTTCAAGAATGTTGAAATTTATTAAATTGTTGAACAATGATGAATATTTTTCATAAAGTTTTGAATTAGCTGAGTTAACTTTTTGATAAATAACAGATTTTTGATTTTGATCAAAGAAATCAAAATGTTTATTTTCATATTTTCTTTCTTTAGCTGCAGCAGTATTGAAAACTAAATTATTGTATAGAATTGTTTTTTGCAATTTATAGTAAACCATAATATTAATCTTCAATGCTTTGAATGTATTTTTATTAAGCAACATTTCATATTTTTTAATATTGTAACGTTTGCATAATGTTTTACTTAGATTAGATTTAATAGATTGATTGTAAGCTTTTGTTGCTAAATTAAATTCACGTAATGCTTTAGTGTATTTAATTAGCGGTTTAATACTTGATTTTAAATTACTAAATTCTTTTTTTAACACAACATAATCTTTATGATATAGCTTATGATTTATACGTAATACTTGTCCTGAATTATTGCAATATAAATTCAATAATTTAGTGAATTTATTAATAAATGATTTAGATTTTGGATCATTTAAGCAATCCTTGCATGCAGCCTTCCGTTGTTCCAAAATTTCTTTTAACTTTCTATTAGTTTTAATTTGTTTAATTTTTGTTTTAAAGTAACGCAACTCATCGCTAGATTGACTTGTTTGCAATTCTAATGAATTGACATAATCTTCATATGATTGGACTCCAAGCTTTGTGTAATAAGTTCGTTTTAGTCACAAATATGGTCTAAAGAAATAGAAGACAGTTAGTATAGCTGCACCATAAACAATAATTCCAAACATTAAATCAGTAATTGTACTATCAATGTTAAGAACAACACCAATTGAAGCTTTTGCTTCATATACCATACTAAATAATAATGAAACAGGTAATACACCTATAGGATTACATAAAGCAATTAAACCTACAGAAATACCGTTATATCCATCTTGTGGTATAGTTTTAGCAGTAATAGTTGCTGTTATAGTATTTTGTTTTCCTAGGTATAATACAGCACCAAGTAATCCTGCAAGAACACCAGAAATGAACATTGTCATTAATTGTTTTTGTTTAACATTAATTCCGGCATATTGACTAGCTGTATTACTTAACCCAACACAAGTAGTTTTTTTACCAAAAGCAGATAAGTTCAAAATTAAGAATGAACCAATAATAACTATGAATGTAATGATTAACAATGGTAATCATGAACCAGAAATTGCTCCTGAACCTGAAATAGCAAGTTGGAAATTAGATGCTAAATTGCTTGTTGCAGTACCAGCAGCATTCAATTTATCATTAATAGTTGCTAATGAATTTAGCATATAAGTACCTGCATAGTAGACAATTCAATTAACCATAATGCAAGTAATAACTTCATTAATGTTTAAATAAACTTTTAATAAACCAATTACATATGCAACTAATCCACCAACAGCCATAGTTATGATTAGCATAATTATTTGACCAGCTATATTAGGAACATTAGGTATATACCAAGAAACAATAGTTGCAATTTGTGCAGCTATTAGCATTTGCCCTGATATACCGATATTGAACAACCCAACCTTTTGAGCATAAATAAATGATAATGCAGCTACACCAAAAACAGCAATATATGAAATTGTATCTTTTCAGTTAGTACCTTGGAATGGTGCAGTAAAGATTTGCTCAATAATCTGATAGAATAGTGCACCATTTCCATATACTCCCATTGCAATAAACAATGAAACAATTAATGCTACAACAACAGAAACAGTTGAAATTATAACAGATTTTGTTCCACGACGCCTATTAGTACTATAGGTAAATTTATCTTTTTGAAATTCTAACTTATTTGAAAAATTTTTTCAACCAGAAATTTGTATTTGTTTTTTAGGTTTTGTAATTGTCATTATTTGGCCTCTTTCATTTGATTAGACTTAGTAACACTATTTGCGATATATGCACCAATTATCTCACGATTAGTTTCATTTCGTAAAGCATTGTAAACAATTTTACCACGGTCAATGACAGCAATTCTAGATGCAATACTTAGTATTTCATCTAACTCATATGAGATTAATAAGATAGCAGCACCACTTTTAGCATCTTCAATAATTTTTTCATGAACATATTGAATAGCTCCTAAATCAAGACCACGTGTTGGTTGCACAAAGATTGCAAAATTGTGTTTACGTGATAATTCACGACCAATAACTAATTTTTGTTGGTTTCCACCTGATAAACTTCTGGCCATTGCTTTTCCATTGTTAGCACCACGTACATCTCATTTTTCAATAATAGATCTCGCATAGTTATTAATTACATGATGATTTAAAAAACCAAGAAATGAAAATGGTTTTTGGTGAATTTGTGGTAAAACAGTATTGATAGAAACTGGTTCATCAAGGACTAAACCATATTTTAATCGGTCTTCAGGGACATGTGAAACACCTACATCATAAAGTTTAGAAATAGGTGATTTTAAAATATCAAATTCTTGCTGTGTTTTAACATCATAAATTTTAACATCACCTTCAACACGAGATTTAAGCAAACCACCAAGAATTAAAGCAAGTTCAGTTTGGCCATTACCTTCAATTCCTGCTAATCCTAAAATTTCTCCTTCATGAATGTCTAAATTTAGATTGTTAAGTGCTAATACACGTTTTTGAGAAATCTTATAGGCTTTTAAATTTTTAACTGAGCAAATTTTAGGGCGAGATTGATAATTCTTGTCATTAGTGTTGTTTTTACTTAAAGTTAATTTTTTACCAACCATTAAATTAGCCAAATGATCAATGTTGGTATCTTTCATATTTAATGTTTCAATTAATTTACCTTTTCTAATAACAGCAACACGATCAGCAACAGCTTCTACTTCATTAAGCTTATGAGTTATGATAATTATTGTTTTACCCAAACGCTTAAATTCTTTAAGCATTTGTAAGAAACCTTCAATTTCACGGTCACTTAATACTGCAGTAGGCTCATCAAAAATTAAAATATTTGCATCACGATATAAAAGTTTTAAAATTTCAGCACGTTGTTGTTCACCTACAGAAGCAGCATTAACTTTTGTGTTAAGATTTACAGGTAGATTGTATTCTTTGGCTAATCTTTCAATTTTCTCTTTAGCAATTTTTCTATTTAAAAATCCATATTTAGTTTTTTCAGCACCTAAAATAATATTGTCTAATAATGTATAAACATTGATTAGTTTGAAATGTTGATGAACCATTCCTAAACCATATTTGGTAGCATCATTAGGTGAATGGAATCGTACATTTTCACCATCAATTTTAATTTCACCTTTATCTTGGCGCATCATACCAAACAACATTGACATTAAAGTTGTTTTCCCTGCACCATTTTCTCCAACAATAGCATGAATTTCATTTCATTTAACTTGAAAAGTTAAATCATCATTAGCTTTAAATGTTCCATTGTTAAATGTTTTTGTAATATGAAGCATTTCTACGGCATAAGGAGATTTATGGTTGGTTTCATTGGTAATAATTTGTTTTTTTGTTATTTTTTTCTTAGGCATATAATATCTCCTTAAGCTAATAGATGAAGTACATATTATCATCTAAGATCTGTGACAATGTTTTGTCGCCTTCATTTGTAACTGGTACTGTTTTGTTATTGAATGCATCTAAAACGTTTGATTGGTCTATTGTAGAATCATTGAAAATATATTGCATTGCAGTAACAAAATAAGGTTCACCTTTTTTAGATACCATAACACCATTATTATTTGAGTTACCTACACTGACATATCCATATGATCCAATCAATGAATTAGCTTCATCATCATCTAAATCTTTTATTTCTCCTTCTGTATAAGGAACCATTTTTCCATCACTATCTTTATAGTATCCTTTGTATCCATATGCAGAAGCCTGTAGAATCATGCTAGTCATATATGATAAGTTCTTTTGAGCACTACATAAAATAATAGGTTCATCATTTCCATATTTGTCAATTATTAATGATGATTCAGATGTATATGCTCCTAAATCACCATTTTCTTGATCTGTATCAACTCCAATTACACGACAAGGTGATTTTTGGTTTTGAATTTCAATACAAGCATCAGCAGTTTGTGGTCCAGCAACAGGGAAAATAATGTCAGCACCTTTAGCAAGTAATTCTTGAGTCATTAATTTAGCATCACCTGCGACAAAAGTCCCAGTGAAGAAGGAATTTTGATTACCATTGTCAATTAAGTGAATAGTTCTTTGTTCAATAAACTCATTGTATTGTTCAGTTCCTTCAGTATAACCTTCATCAATTGCAAGATTAGGTAGTGCATATGTGTTGTATGTTCAAATTGCATATTCTAATCCACCCATAAAAATAGTAACTGTAGGTATAGCAGTTCCACCAAATGTTCCAATAGCTAGCACGCCATTATTTACTTTTGAATATATGTCATCATAATTGTCTTCTAAATATTGACAAGCAGCTAATCCAGCAAAAAATGCTGCTTGATCGGCACGGAATAAAACTGAAGCTACATTTTCAGAACCATCAATTTCACCATCAAGCAAAATGTAACCTGCATCAGTTGCAATACTACTACTTTCTAAAAAGTTTGCTAATGGGTCAACATGGTTATAACCACATAAAACCAATGATTTAACACCATTGTTGATTATTGAACTATAAACACTAGTAAAACCATCGGTTGTATCACTTGTTGGTTTTGTAGCATTAGCAGAAGTAGAAGAACTTGAGTTACCAGGGTCAGATAAATTGTCCATTGAGATGCGATCATTTGGTTGATCAGTTGGATTAGTTGCATCTCATGCATGATCATATGGTGAACTGGTATTAGCTTGATGAACTCAATTAACTAGACCTAAATATGCACTTTCATTAAATGACTTATCAAGGACAGTATGTGTTGATCCATCAATAACTAGTTCAGAATATGAAAAGTTATCAGATTCATATGAACTATTAGCAGGATCTGCACCTTCACCATACACTTTTTCATAGCTTAGTTTTGTCATCACATCACTTGCAGTATCAGGTTCAGTATCTGAACCAACTCAACTAGTTTGTTTAGCAGTGCTGTCATATGAAATAGATCTTACTGAAGTATCATATGGTCTTATATCTATGTAATCACTATCACTTTTTAATCAAGCAGTAATACCATAAACTAAGCCAGTACCTGCAGCAATAGCACCAACACCAGCAAAAATAGAAAGTAATTTTATATAAAGTGATTTGTGTTTTTTTCAATGATTACCATAAGTATGTGATCTTTGGACAGAATTTTTACTTTCTTTGTTTGGCATATATTTCCCCCTAATTTGAAAAACTAAGAATTATTTTTTGGTAATGGTTTTTGCCCATTTTTGGTTAATATAATTTTTTGAATATCTTTGTATTCAGGGCAAGAACAAATTATTTCATAAAAAGATTGGTGATCTAAACTAGCTCCACCAATTAAGACACCATCAATTCCTTTAATACTTAAAATTGAAGGACTATTTTCAACTTTTACACTGCCACCATACAAAATGTGAATTTCTTTAGCAGTTTTTTCGTCATACATATCTTTTAAAGTATCACGAATGAATTTAGTCATATTTTTAATTCATTCATCAGATGCAACAGTTGAACCAATTGCTCATACAGGTTCATAAGCAATAATTACATTTTTAATTTGGCTTTCACTAATACCTTTTAAATCATTCATTAATTGTAATGCAATTGTTTTTTCTGATTTCTTTTCATCATATTGTTCTTTTGTATCTCCAATACAAAGAACTGGGCGCATATTATTTTGAATTAACACTTTTACTGTATCATTAATTATTTTGTCAGTAACATTTAAGTAATTTCGAACTTCTGAATGACCTACAAGTGCATAGTTGATATTGTATTCATGAATTTGATCATAAGATAATTGACCTGTAAAAGCACCATTTTTTTCTGGGCTAATGTTTTGTGCTACAGTAACAACATTATTTTTCAACATACCTGCACAAGGTAATAATCCTAAACTAGTAGGAGCAACTCCAATTAAGAAATTACTTTTCTTTATTACTTTATCTTTATGTAGTAAATGATTAAAAGCAAAAGCAAAAGATTTGATATCCTCAAATTTTTTGTTCATTTTCCAATTTGCAATAAATATTTTATTGTTACGAGATTGAAGATACTTACTAATAGCTAGTTTTACTGTTGGTTTTTTAATAGATGTATTAGTTTTTTCTAGATTAGTTTTGTTAGTATTAGATTTAGCACTAGCATCATTTTTATTAGTCTTGCTAGATGATTTTGTTTTTTTATTATTTGCCATATTCTTATATTATTTTATTTTAATAAAAGAATATTTGTAAATAATTTAGATAATACGAATGTTTATTTAACTATAACTTTTGTTTGTTTTTGATTACCACGAATCATATGAATGATAAATCAAGTTAAAAAGATGACTGAACCTATGACTGTTAAAAAGATAAATAAATCACGTCGATTTTTTTTCTTCTTAATATCATTAATTTCATTAACATCAACAATCATATAGTTATAGTAATTTTCAATATTGCTTGATCTTATGTAATTGGAAACAATTGTAAAAATATGGAATAGGAAAATAATAATAATGGTAGCTACACATGCTCAAAAAACAATAGCATAAGTGTAATTACCAGGAATATCAAAATCGGCAAAAGAACCACCATTTTTTGCAAAAATAACCACTATTGAATCAACTAACATTGCTAGTAACAAGATGATGTAAGTCATTATCCCAAATCAATTAAGGTTAATATATCCTGTTTTTAATCGTCGATATAACTTTTGAACATTAATTGATAAAACTTTATCATTTTTAAAATTAATATCCCTAGCTTCAGTGCGAAAGTTACGATATCTATTGGAATTAACTATTAAATTAGCAAGCAAAAAAGCAATTAGAGGGATTAAAAGCAATAGTACTAAAGGGTTGTAATCATTTATTAAGTCTGTTTCAAAAGTTACAATAACTAATACAACAATTCCTATTATGCATAAAACAAAAGCTGCAAGCGATAATAGGAAGATATTACGAATATTTCTAAGTTCTTTTAAATAGAACTTTGGAATGTAGCTATAGTAAGGATTTGCTTGTTTTAATGAAGATTTCTTTTGCTTTTTATTTTCTATATGAGCATTTTTTATGATTTGTGGTGTTTGAACTTGAATAGTATTGATTTGATGAGTAGTCAAATTTTCTTTTCTTTCAGCAGGAGTAACAAAGCTTGATTGTTCATCAAGTGAATACATTTTTTTAAATGACACTGTCTGTGTTTTTAAGTTTTCACTCATTTAGTAAATTATATATGTTAAATATTGCTTATAGAAAATAAAAAGTAATAAAAAATGTATTTTTTATTCATCTTTATTACTTCTTAAGTTTTGTGAAATTTTAACTATTTTTTATTTCTAAATTTGAATTTTGGCTCAGTATGATTTGCAATTCTATGATAGTTTGAAAGGTGACGTAAAGCTATTAGACTAGCAGCAAGCGCTAATATAATAAATACTACAACGATAAATCAAATGGCCTTTCCATATGTTTGACTAGTTACATTTTGATTAAACATTAGTAGTAGATAAACTAAGTCTAAGTCTTTAGCAAAAGTTAGTAAAGGTGCTACTACAATTAGTACAGTAGAAGCTATTGAAATATATCTTCAAATTAAGAATACAACAATTCAAGCAAACATTGCTAGTAGAGCAATATAAGGTGAAAAAGCTCAAAGAACTCCAACAAAAGTACTTACACCTTTTCCACCCATAAATTGTCTACAAATATTGTGGTTGAATTTGTATTTGAGTAATGAAATTATGTACTTGATTGTTCAACAATGACCAATAATACAAAACAATCCACCAAGAAACAAAAAACCACAAAGATATAAAGCACTAGAATACCAAGATGCTATTGTTCCTTTATAAATAAGAGCGCAAACAAGAACTGTTATGTATGCTTTAACCATATCACACAAAAATACCATAATTCCTACTTTTTTACCCATAGATCTATAAGAATTAGCAGCACCTGCATTTCCACTTCCTAGTTGGTGAATATCTTTATGATAGACTGCACCAAAAATATCAGCAAAAGAAATGTTGCCAAATACATAACCTATGACACAAAAAAGTAGTATGATTAATATAGTTTCAAATACTTGCATTTTTACTTTCTCCTTTCATATTCAGAAATTTCTTTGATTCTTTTTAAATGCCTAACATTTTTCTGATTTGTTAAGTCAAATTTACTTTTAAAGAAATTATTGATAATTTTATAATTTTTTCTCTTTGAAGTAAACCTTCCACTTAAACAAATAACATTAGCATTATTATGTTCTCTTGCTAAATGAGCAATTTTAGGATTTGTAATATCTACGGCTCTAATACCCTTAACTTTATTTACTGCAATATTTACTCCAAATCCAGTTCCACAAATAAGAATTCCCATAGAATTGTTAGAAACAACATTTTCACCTAATTTAAAAGCAATTAGTGGATAGTCAATAGAGTTATTATTAAATGTTCCCACATCAGTAAACTGAAACTCATTTTTAAAGTGTTCTTTAATTGCTTCTTTCATTAAAAAACCAGCATGATCAGAACCAATAAAAACTGTTTGTTTATTTGCTTTTTCCATGGTACTATCATCATTATATTTTTTATTTTTCTTAATCATTAATTTGTCTAATATCTCTTTACCATTAATAGAACCTTCTCTTACAATTTTTAGCTTGTCTAAATCAATAATAGTAGAAGGTTTATTAGTTAAATTTTTTCCTTTTACAAAAATAATTTGTGAAAAATGTTTTTTAAAAATTTTTTCAGAATCCAAGTAATCAATACAAGGATTGCAACCTGAAATATTAGCACTAGAACTATAAATCGGACCAGTTAATTTTATTAGATTTATGAGTTTTTTATGATTTGGTATACGGTAAGATATGTTATTGTAGATAATTGTTAATGATCCAGGTCAATATGGAGTAATTATTTTTTTATATTGGCTTGGAAAATTTGGGATCTGATTTATTGAACTAATAAAAAATATGAGTTTCTTTTGTGGTTGCCTATTTTTGATAGTATAAATTAGTTTAGGATTTAATGATATTAAACCCATTACTGTGTCAGTTTCAACTACAGCTGCAAATTTTTTTGTTTTTAATAATTTTGCTATTTGTTTGTAATCAGCAAATGACAGAATCATTATTGATTAGTTTTTTCAGGACGTTTTAATTCTAGATGATATTTAAAACGAGTTAGCATTTCTTTATTGATTTTTTCAAATTGGATCATTTTACGTACTGCTTCAAATTTTGCTTTATCATCTAAATAATCACGAATGGGTTGGTTACTTACTTTATAGTAATTATTTAAAGATTCTTTTACTTCATCATCAGTAACAAAGATATCTCATAACTTTGCTAATTGTTCAAAAACTAAATCACGTTTAACAGTTTGTTCACCAATTTTGTTAATTTCTTCTGGACTTAAATTAGTAAAAGCATTTTTAACTTGCTCAGTTGCTTTTTGAACATCTTCTTTATCAATTTTGAATTCAAAAGATTTAAGAATAATATTCATAATTGCACTAAATGCATTGTCACGAACAACTAAATCTAGTATCTTGCGATCAATTTGTTCTTTTGTATCTTTTTTAAAAATCTTGGTTAATCTTTCACGATGAGTTTCTAATACCTTAGGATCAGCGTGTAATTGTGTAATTGTAATTTTTGTATCGTAATTAAGCTTATCAATTAATTTACAAGTAGATTTCATATTATTTTCCTATGTATTAAATTATATTTAGTGAATAAAGTTTGAAAAAGGATTTTTTCCTTTTCGAAGTTGATTTCCAAACTCTTCCATTTGTTTTTTAGATTTTTCTCAAGTTGTGTATAGTTTATTAAATTCTTCTGGAGAGCGTCCTGAACCACGAATAACTCTTTCTCGACGCGAAGGTTGTTTTTTAAATAGAGTAGGATTTTGTCTTTCTTTAGCAGTCATTGAGTTTAATATTATTGTTCAAATCCTCATTTTTTCTTCAGCTTCTTCAATAGAATTGTTAGTCATTAATTTTTCTGCTTGTGGTAACATTTTAACAATTGAACCTAAACTTCCTAATTTTTGCATTTGTTTGGTTTGAATTAATAGATCTTCAAATGTCATTTTTCCTGCTAGCATTCTTGATAACGATTTTTTCATTGAAGTTTCATCTAGAACATCTTGAGCTTTTTCAGCTAATGTCATTATGTCACCAAGCCCCATAATTCGATCAGCCATTCTCTCAGGATAAAAATTGTCTAAAGATCCAAGTTTTTCTCCAGTACCAATTAGTTTAATTGGTACATTTAATAGGTGGGTAAGTGAAAGAGCAACACCTCCTCTAGCATCTGAATCTAATTTAGTGATAATAAACCCTGTTAAATTTAATTTGTCATTAAACTCTTTAGCAACATTGATCATATCTTGACCAGCCATTGAATCTACAACCATTAAAATTTCATCAGGATGAATAGCCTTTTTAATGCTCACTAGTTCATCCATTAATTTTTCATTTGTTTGTAGACGACCTGCAGTATCAAAGACTAGAAAATCATTTCCTTGAGATTTTGCAACTTTTAATGCATTTAATGCAATTTCATATGGTTGTTTGTTTGTTCCTTCTTGATAAAAATCTGCTTTTGCTTCTTTTGCAAGTGTGCATAATTGATCAATTGCTGCTGGACGATAAATATCAAGAGCAATAAGCATTGGCTTTTTCTGCTGTTTATTTGATGAGGTAATTGCTAATTTTCCAGCAGTTGTTGTTTTACCTGAACCTTGTAAACCAACAAGCATAATTTTAGTAGGATTAGCTTTGTAATCAATAGGAGCTTGATGTCCACCTAAAATTGTCTGAATTTCTTCTTTAATAATAGTAAGCATGAATTGTTGAGGATCTGAACGTTCTGGAATAACTTGACCAACAGATTTAGCTCTTATATTTTTAATCAAATCCTTTACAACTAATAAGTTAACGTCTGCATTTAATAGAGTAATTCGTATTTGTTTTAGTAATTCAGTAATATCTTCTTCCTTAATAGTCAAACCATTAAGTTTTTTAGACATATGTTTAGAAACTATGTTGGCAATAAAAGACTTTAGCATACTATCTCCAATTAATTAAATAGAAATTTTTTTTGCCTTTTTTGATATAAGAAAATTTCTTATTTTTTCCTAAAGCATTACAAGAATTAATTTCAGTATTAAAATCTTCTATTAATTGATCATTAACATAAATAGATTTAGACTGAATTAGTTGTCTAGCGTTTGATTTGCTTGGACAAATGGATGCTTCAACTAATAAATCACAAATATTGTATGAGTGTTTATCAGCTATAAAATGAGGAATGTTAGACAAAACATCTAATAAAGTTTCTTCATTTAAACTAGAAAGATTACCTGAAAATACTATTTCAGAAATTTTTGTACATTCATCAGCTTTTGCTTTTCCATGCAAATTAGATACAATTGTCTTTGCAAGGAGTTTTTGACCATACCTAATACTTTTATTTTTATTATGTTTTTCAATTATTTCTTTAATCTCATTAATTGAATAAAAAGTTAATGATAAAAATAATTTTTCCAAATCTTGATCAGCTTGATTTACTAGAAACTGATAAAGTTGATATGCAGATGTTATTTTTTCATCTAAGTAAATTGCACCAGATTCAGATTTTCCAAATTTTGTTCCATCTGATTTAGTTAGTAAATTTAATGTTAAACCACAAGCTTTGTTATCATCACCAATTTCTTTACGAATCAATTCAATTCCTGTTGTGATATTACCTCATTGGTCACTTCCACCAATTTGCATTGTAACATTATGATTTTTATATAAATATAAAAAATCATAAGCTTGAATTAATGCATATGAAAATTCAGCAAAACTAATGCCAGTTTCAAGTCTTCTAGCAATAATGTCTTTTTCTAGTAAATAGTTGATATTAATAGATTTACCAATTGTTCTAAAAAAAGTAAAAAGATTCATATCTTTATAAAAGTTCTCATTGTTAATGATTGAACAATTAGTAATTTTCTTTATTTGTCGTGTTAAAGCAGTAACGTTTTCATCAATTGTTTTTTGCTCAAGAAGTTTTCTTTCATTATTTTTACCAGAAGGATCACCTATTTTTCCAGTTGCACCACCTATTAATGCATATGCATTATAACCAGCATTAACTAATCTTTTAAGTGTAACTAGTTGTAAATAATTACCTAAATGTAGTGATCTAAAACTAGGGTCAAATCCAATATAGAAAGAAGAATTTTTGTTAGCAAAGAAATTTTTTACTTTATCTTCATTGGTTATATTATTGATAATATTCCGAGCTTTTAGCTCATCTAATAAATTCATGGGTAAATTATAAATTAAGATTTATTCTTATGTTTGAAATGTTTTAAGAATAAGCAATAGCATACATTAAGAGAAGATAAAAATAATTCACTATTATTAAAAATAATATTTTGTAATTCTTTTTCACTAATTCATTTATTAACACTAATTGATTCAAAAAAAGAACCATCACCTAAATCACTAGTTTCATTTGTTAAGTTTGTTAAGTCAACTAAAAAGTGATGAACTATTTCATTCATTTGTGTAGTGCTAGTAGCAGCAATTTGATCAACAATATTTTTGTTTGTTATTTTATATCCTGCTTCTTCTTCTATTTCTTTAATTGCATTTGCTTCAGGAGTTTCATTTTTTTCAATAGAACCTGTGATACAACAAGGAAACAAATTTACATCAATATCTTTAAAATTTTCATTTTTAATTAAAGGTAGTGGTTGATATCTTACTAAAAAGTTATATGTTTTATCTTGGTTGATTCTATAGCATAAACAAGCAGTAGAGTTTATTCCTCTTCTTTCAGCATAAATAAAACCTCTTTTAGTTTTGTATACAGACAAATGGTAATTATCAAATATTTTCTTAGGCATTACTATTTTCTCTTTTTCTGACCAAATAGTTGAACTTTATTTTTAAATTTTTGGTCAATTTTAAGTTTATTAAATTCAGTAATTGTTTTAGAAATTAAATCTGGTTTATTTACAAATTTTTCAATCATTTGGATAATATGTCTTAAAGTTACTTGTTTTATTTCTATTCCAAATAAATCAAAATACATCTTATTTAGAGAATTAGATTGGAATTTCATTTTTGCTTGATAGATTACATAATTGTGTGAAATTAAATTACGTAAATGCAAGATATTTTTGATGAAATCTATAAATCCAGAAATATTCCCATTCAATACTCCAAAATCATCAGCAATATAACGAATAATTTCTTCATTTAAAGATAAAAAAACATTTAATGTTGTACTAAAACTTCAAGTAAGACACATTAAATCTAGAGGAACATTTTCTCATCTTAAATTTAATTTGTTAACATTTTTAACTTGATATTTTTTTGTGTATTCATTAGTATCAAGATATTTAGTTAGTTGTTTAATAAAATTATCGTAAGTTAACATTGGATTAGCAATTTTATAGTTAGGAAAAATAAATCTTTGAATAAAATCATTAGTTAGTTTAAATAAACATCGATCAGTAATACTATATGCATTAATTAGGGCATATGCAATATTGGTATTTAATTTCTTTTCGATTTGCAAAATATATCTCAGCAAGTGATTGGCAAAGTTGATGTCAAAATGATAAAATTCAATGATTTGATTACTAGAAGCTAAAGAATCATATTCTTTTTTGTTTTTATCAACAAAAAAGATATCACTATATCCTTGAATAACAGTATTGTAATTGTAGTTAAATAATGTTTCTTTTAAGAGATTAGGATCATCAATTTTTAAATGTTTATCTTTTAAACCCTTAATTATTTGATTTAGATTGATTATTTGTTGCATTTGATTATTATTTTTATATTTATAATTTTATAAATTATTATGGCAATGAATAATCAACAAAACAAAGTAATTTTATCTCACGAAGGACTTAAAAAATTACAACAAGAATTAAAAGAATTAATTAATGTAAAACGTCCTGAAGTAATTAAAGCAATTCAAGAAGCTCGTGAACAAGGTGATTTAAGTGAAAACGCTGATTATGATGCAGCAAAAAATCGTCAAGCTGAAATTGAATCAAGAATTGCTGATATTAAAAATACAATAAATAACGCCGAGATTATTGAAGAAAATAAAGATCAATCATCTATTAATACTAAAGTAAAAATTGGCTCTAAAGTACAAATTTTAGATCTAAGTGATGATGAATACTACACATATGAAATTGTGGGAGAAGTTGAAGCTGATCCAGATCATAATAAGATTTCAAATTTGTCACCATTAGCTAAATCTATTTTGAACAAAACTGTTTCAAGCACTGTTGAAGTTCATGGTGTAGAAAATCCTTATCGTGTAAAAATCATTAAAATTGAAAATTAATAATTTGATTTTTATATAATATACCCACCTATTT
>CAZIEX010000001.1:20727-46439 GCA_964538585.1 uncultured Mycoplasmatales bacterium
CAAACGCAGCTGACTGTAAATCAGCCACCCACGGTTTCAGTGGTTCGAATCCACTTCTGTCCACCATCGTTGGGTTGTAGCCAAGCGGTAAGGCATCAGATTTTGATTCTGACATGCGCTGGTTCGAATCCAGCCTACCCAGCCAAATGTCCCACTAGCTCAGTGGTAGAGCATTTCACTTTTAATGAAGGGGTCCGGAGTTCGAGTCTCCGGTGGGACACCATATTTGCTGAAGTGGCGGAATGGTAGACGCACAGGACTTAAAATCCTGTGGTAGAAATACCGTGAGGGTTCAAGTCCCTCCTTCAGCACCACTAACGCGGGTGTAGTTCAGTGGTAGAACTATAGCCTTCCAAGCTATTAATGTCGGTTCGATTCCGATCACCCGCTCCATTGACTAATTTATAAAGCTCACAATATGTGGGCTTTTTAATAGAAGCTCAGGTGATGAAATGGCAAACATAGTAGACTCAAAATCTACCGGTAGTGATACCTTGAGGGTTCAAGTCCCTCTCTGAGCACCATAATTAAAAAAAGCACAAAGTGCTTTTTTATTTTGTCTTTTTAACATCAAATCATTTATTAAAATGAAACATTTCTATTTCTTCTTTGTATAAGGGAGCACCATTATATCATGGAGTTTCTAAAATTTTGGGAATTTCCTTTAATTGAGGATGATGGACAATTTTATTTAGTAATTCAAATCCTAAATGGCCATATCCAATATTTTCATGTCTATCTTTATGTGAAGAGATAGAGTTCATTGAATCATTAATGTGCAATACCTTTAAATAATTTAGACCAATAATTTTGTCAAATTCATCTAAAACATAATCAAAATTAGTTTCATCATATCCAGCATCATTTATATGACATGTATCAAGACAAACACCAATTCTCTTTTTATTTTTAATTCCATTTATAATAAAAGCAATTTCTTGAAAATCTTTACCTAATTCTGTTCCCTTACCAGACATAGTTTCTATACATACAACTACATTAGACTTGTCTCTTTCAAATATTTGGTTTAATGCTTTAATAATGTTTTCTAAACCTGTGTGTCTATCTATATTTACAGCATTTCCAGGATGAAGTACAAAGTATTTAGCACCAATTTTGTTTGTTCTTTCTAATTCTTGAATTAAAAAATTAATTGAAAAACTTCATTTTGTTGGATCACCATTTGCTAAATTAAGAATGTAAGGAGCATGAACAATAACATTCATTAAATTAATGTTATTGTTATTTGCTATTTTTTTAAATTCATCTATTTTCATTTTGCTAATATCTGTCCTAATAGTAGATTGATTAGGTCCGGTATAAATCATAAAACAGTTAGCTCCATATTCTAATGCTTGATTGATACTACCAAGTAAATAATTAGGAGCTTTCATATTAACATGACATCCTATTAACAAATCATCATGATATTTAAACATATATTTATAATTAGTATATTTATATAAATAAAGCAATGGGAAATACAGTAATAACTAATGAACCTTTGTTTTCAGAAAAAACTGTTTTTTTGATTTTTTTGTTTTTTTTAATTTCCATTATTTTGTTTTTAATTTTGAAGAAAATATATTATCGTTTTAAGCTTCGAAAGAGATACTATATTATTCCTAGAATTGGTGTTAAAGGAATAACAAACGTTGCTATGACAATTGCATTGTCAGTTGCAATTATTTTGTTACTTACTGTTATGACATCAGGTATTTTGGGAATAGTTTTTAGAGCTTATCCAGGATGAAGAGTAACTATTGAACAATTTTTGATTCAATTAGGTGGATTAATTTTTGGCCCTATTATTGGGTTGATGATCGGAGGGTTAACTGATTTATTAACAATTGCTCTTACCTCTGGTGTTTTCCATTATGGATATTTTATTATCTGTTTAACTTATGGATTGTTATCTGGACTTTTAGGTTCAATTTTTTCTTTTCAAAAATTTAAAACAATGAAATTTATTTGTTTTTCAAGTACTCTTATTGTTATTTTAGAAGTGTTATTTATTACATTTGTAGCGTTACAACACTATTCGACATTTGATATTACTATTTTTTCTATGACATTTAGTTTAACTAAAATGTCAATCATCTTAATTTTTTCAGTAGTTGCTTGTTTAGTTTTGATATCTATACTTATTATTTCTCTTTCTTTTAATAGACAATCAACAAAATTATTTTTTCTAAAATCGAAGTACAATGTGTTATATAACACACATATAAAATTAAATGATTTCTTTACATTGAAAAATATTAATTCTTCATTGCAAGTTAAACATTTTGTTAGATGATATGCAAAAAGAATGAATAAAATAATTTCTTTAAAGAATCAGATAAATAGTCTTACTTTTGGTTTGATAAATGAAAATACCACCACCAAATGATTTAATAAATTAGTCTTAGTTATTTTAACTTGTTTCTTATGTCAATCAATATGTAATACTTTCTTATTGCCATTCTATGATGTTTCATTCTCTTCATTTGGATATGATTTTTGATTTGCATTAAGAGTATTAGTTTTTCCTATTTTAATGATTATTGATTTGTTAATTCTTTATCCTTGCTATTATGCAGTAAGTAGCTTGATCAAATATAATTATCATGAGGATTTAGTAGAAGATTTAAAAAGACCTTATATGGAGAGTTATTAATGAGAAGCATTACCAAAGAAGAACTTAAATTGTTAGCAGATAGTTTATATTTCGAACTAAATGAAGAACAATATGATTTGTTGCAAAAGGAATTTGATTCATTAATGAACGATTTTGAATTTCTTGATAAATTTAAAGTTGATGATTTAAAACCTACTTATTTTGCAATCAATAAATCACAGCATAATTTGCGGGAAGATTCACCAATTGATTGTGATAGTAAAGAAGTATTAAATTCTTCTGAAAATATTAAAGATGATTTTATTGTGGTGAAGTAATGAACTCTAAGATTTTAAGTTTTCATAATCGTTTGGTTAATAATGAAATAACATTGAAGGAATATTATGAGTATATTGGCAAAAATATTCATAAGATCGAATTCTCAAATTCTTTTATGGTTGATACAATTGACCAAATTGATTTTAACCAACTTCAGCAGAAAGTAAATGCTAACAAGAACAACTTACTATTTGGTGTACCATATACTCTTAAAGACAATTTTATGACCAAAGGTATTGTTACTACTTCTGGAAGCAAATTTCTAAAAGATTTTATTCCTCCATACAATGCAACAGTTTATGATTTGCTAAAAGAAAAAGAATGTTGCTTAGTTGCGAAAATAGCTATGGATGAATTTGGTTTAGGTGGAACTGGTTTATTTTCTTTTCATGCATATGTTAGGAATGTATATAACAAAGAGCATATGACAGGCGGTTCATCTAGTGGCTCAGTAAATGCTGTAGCTGCAGATTGTTGCTTGTTTTCATTAGGTACTGATACAGGTGATTCAGTTCGTCGACCAAGTTCTTTTTTAGGAACAGTTGGTTTTAAACCAACATATGGTTTAATCTCTCGTTATGGTGTAGCTCCATATTCTCCATCACTTGATCATGTTGGTATTATTGCTAACTATGTAGCAGATTGTGCAATAGTTATGCAAACATTAGCAAAACTGGATGAAAAAGATTACACAAGTTATGAATTAAGTAATTCACAATTTTTCTCTAATTTAAAAGAAGAAAAAAATATTACTCTTAATGTAATTGATGGTGTTGAGCAATATTTATCAACTGAAGTCATTGCTCCATATCAAAAAGCAATTACTAATCTTCAACAAAATGGTATTAAAATCAAGAAAATAAAAATTGATTGAGAAATAATTAAAATGATTTCTCCAGTTTATAAAATTTTGACATATGCTGAAGCAAATAGTTGCTATGCTAATCTTACAGGAGTAACTTTTGGAACTAATTTTGATAAAGATATCAGGGGATTTTTTAATGTTATTAAAAATAACAGAACCAAAGGGTTTGGCAAGCAAATAAAACGAAGATTTATTATTGGTGCATATATAACTAAATCCGAGAATTATCAATCTTTATTTATGAAATCAAAAAAATACCGTACTTTTTTGATTAATTTCAATAACAAATTATTAGAAAATGCAGATGGTTATATTCTTCCAGGAGCATCATCTATAGCTCCAAAAATTGTTGATGTTGAAAATGGTAATTATAAACCAACATTAGCAGATGATTTTTTACAATTAGCTAATTTTGCTTCTACTCCTTCCATTACTATTCCTTTATGTTATGTCAAGGGATTACCATTTGGTATTAACATTAATGCTAGAATTAAAGAAGATCAAAAGTTATTGAATATTGCTTTAAGA
Organism: uncultured Mycoplasmatales bacterium; assembly: GCA_964538585.1. GTDB lineage: Bacteria > Bacillota_I > Bacilli_A > Mycoplasmatales > Mycoplasmoidaceae > Malacoplasma_A. The sequence goes on from CAZIEX010000001.1 coordinate 25,059, forward strand.
TTAGAAAATATCTTTAAATTCAAAAAGGAGGAAATTCATGATTAGTAATTTCTTTGCTACTATTGGTATTGAAGTTCATTGTGCATTGAATACTAAGTCAAAAATGTTTTCTAATTCTAAAAATTCACATAATGACAAACCTAATACTAATATTAATGAGATTGATTTGGGAATAATAGGAACTTTACCTTCTATTAATAAACAAGCAGTTGTTAAAGCAATTAAATTAGCAACTGCATTACATATGGACATTGATACTGATTTATATTTTGATAGAAAAAATTATTTTTATCAAGATTTACCCAAAGGTTTTCAAATTACTCAGCAATATTTTCCAATAGGAAAAAATGGTTATATTAAATTAGATGATGGGCAGAAAATTGAAATTGAAAGAATCCACTTAGAAGAAGATACAGCCAAAGAACAAGTTATTAATAATGAAATTTATTTAGATTACAATCGTGCTGGGGTTCCATTAATCGAAATAGTTTCTAAACCATCCATTCATTCTGCATCGCAAGCAATTGAATACTTGACAAAATTAAAAAGAATATTAATTTTTTTAGATATCTCTGATGGAAAAATGGAAGATGGATCATTAAGAGCAGATGTAAATGTATCAATTAGTCTACACGGATCAAAAGAAAAAGGCCAAAAAGTTGAATTAAAAAATTTAAATTCATTTGCAGCTATTGCTAAAGCAATTAATTATGAGATTGAAAGACAACAAAAAGAATTGTTACTAGGAAATAAAATTGAACAATCTACATTAAAATGAAATGAGCAAAAGAATTGCACTGAATTTTTAAGAAAAAAAGAAAACAATGTTGATTATCATTATTTTACTGAGCCAAATATTGTTCACATTTTATTGGATAGAAAATGGGTAAATGAGATCACAAATAATATTAATACATTTCCTGACCAAATTTATGAAAATTTATTGAATTTAGGTTTAGATTCTAAAATTGTCAATCAATTATTAGATGATTTTGATTTATATAAAGTTTTTATTACAGTTTATGAAGCTACAAAAAATATTAATTTAACTTTAACATGAGTAGTTGTGGAATTGGTATCTTATTTGAAAGAACAAGATTTATCATTCAATTCTATAACTGCAACTGAAATAAAATTAATTATTAATTTACTTAAGTTATTAATTAATGAAGACATAAATGGTAAGCAAGCTAAAATTATTTTTCCTTTTATGTTGCAAACCAAGAAAGAACCATCAATTATTATGGAAGAAAAAAATATGAAGCAGATTAAGGATGAGCTAACTTTAAAGAATATGCTTCAAAAAATTATTGATGGCAATGTACAAATGTTAGATCAATATAAAACAAGACAAGAACGAATTGTTAAATTTTATTTAGGAATGTTAATGAAAGAAACACAAGGTCAAGCAAATCCTAATGTAGCAGTTAAGGTTCTTATACAACTTATTAATGAAAAGTTAAATAAATAGTTATGGAAGAAAATAAACAACTAGTACCAAAAAATGAGAGAGATGAGATATTATCATGTTTAACTGATGAAATTTTAACTCATTACAAAATAATTAAAAAAATTGGTACTGGAGGTATGCATTCAGTTGTATATCTTGCTGAAAATTTAGATTATAAAGAGAACAATTATTTTAGTACAGAGGGCAAATTTGCTGCCATTAAAATTGTAAAAAGAAATGAGCAAATAACCGACGAAGATTGAAAAAGATTTAATGATGAATGTATTACAACAATAAGAGTTAATTCTATTCCTAATGTAATACAGACATACCACATATATAAAAATGATAATAAACAAGCAATTATTATTGTGATGGAATATATGGACGGTTTTTCTTTGAGAGATATCATTAATCATGAGAATCATTTATCTATAAATGAATCGTTGTTCATATTTAGAAAAATTATTGTTGCACTTGATGGTTTACATTCATTTAAACAAAGAATTATTCATCGTGATTTAAAACCAGAAAATGTTTTATTGTCTAGTGATCGTTCTAAAGTTAAAATAATAGATTTTGGTATTTCTAGTGTAGTTTTAACTGGAAACACAGTTCATTCAAAAAAATTTATTACAAATGAAAGAGATTTATATGGGACTTATCCATATATTTCGCCAGATCTTTTGAATGCTTTTTTTAGCAATAAAATTGATCAAAAATTTTTAGCAATTACACCACAATCTGATTTTTATTCAGCTGGTGTTATTTTATATGAAATGATTGTTGGAGAAAAACCATTCCGTGCTGAAAAATATGATAATCCAGAAATTATCAAATTGCCTTTACAATATGATTTACCATCAGTGCACCGTAATAACCCAAAAGTTCCAATTGCTGTTGAAAATATAATTTTTAGATGTTTAGCTAGCAAAAAAGAAGATGTTTTCTATCGATACCATAATGCTAAAGAAATAATTAAAGATATTGATGATGCTTTTAAAAATATAGATAAACCCAATGAGGGTACATTATTAAAACCATATTCACAAAGAGTTATTCAAAGTGATAATTTTAACTTTAATCCAGATTTAGAAAAGCAAAAATTGAAATTTTATAACACAAAATGATTCTTTTTGTGTGTAAGTTTAGTATTTTGTGTCTTAATTGTTACTGGATTAATAATTTTGATTGTTAATTTGACTTAATTTGTTATTTTAGTATCTTTCATCTTATTAAAGATAAGATTATTATTTTGTGGAATTTCATGATTTTGATAATTTAAAACAGCAATTTTTATAAGCTCAAATAACTCTTTATTTTTTAATAATTCTTCTTTAACATTAAGCCTACCCTGACCAATTCTTTCGTTTTTAAAGTAATATCAAACACCTTTTTTAGTGATGATATTGTGTTCTAGAGCAAAATCAATAATTTCTAATGTATGATCGATACCTTGATCAAAATATATATCTAAAGTAGCTTTGTATAATGGTGCTGCAAGCTTGTTTTTAACAATTTTTGCAACCGATCTAATACCAACACAACTATTACCTTCTTTAATTAACTCAGATCTTCTTAAATCTATTCTTATTGATGCATAGAATTTTAAAGCTCTTCCACCAGTTGTAGTTTCATTATTTCCATAAAAAACACCAATTTTTTCTCTTAGTTGATTTATGAAAATAATTGTTGTATTATATTGTGATAACAATGGTTGTAAAATTCTAAGGCCTTTAGACATAATTCTTGCTTGCAAATCTATGGTTTGATCTTCGAAATGCCCATCAATTTCAGCTTTTGGGGTTAATGCTGCTACAGAGTCAACAACTATCAAATCAATTGCACCAGTTTTAACTAAAGCATTAATTAATTCAAATGTTTGTTCACCTGAATTAGGTGTTGCTAATAAAAGTTGTGATAAATCAATACCATTAACTTCACAATAGTGTTTATCTAGGGCATGTTCTAAGTCAATATAAGCACACCGACCTTTATTTTTTTGACAACTTGCTATTGCTTGTAAAGCTAGTGTGGTTTTTCCACAAGATTCATTACCATAAATTTCAATAATTCTACCTTTAGGATAACCACCTATTTGTAATGCTTCATCTAATTGCAAACTACCAGTAGGAATAATTTCAATTATTCCATTGTTCTTTTTGGTATTTGATCAATCAGTTAGACATTCATTACCAAACTGTTTTTCAATTTGTTTTAAAGCTTCTTGAAATAATTTTTCATTAACATTCATAAGTTCATTTAATCCTTTCACTATATAAATATGAAAAAAATTAAAAAAATGAGAAGTTATTTTACAAGCTTTTTAAGGTTAATTATTAAATCAAGAAAAAGAGCATTAACATAATTACGTTTTTTCTTAAACATAGAAATGACATTTTTTTCTTGAAAAAGTACTATATCTGCTAATAAAGAAGACATATAGTCAGAATTGTTTTTAATTTTATTAGTTTCACTAAGTATTCTTTGGTGTAAATAGTGATAATCATCATTGATAATTTTTAATCAATTACCATTTTTAATACCACAATGGTCAATTATCTTGTTGTAATCTTTAATTTGAAGTACTTTGCATAAATCATCCATTGATCATTCTAGAATCATTGATGGACTATAGCGATATTTCCTTATAAATTGATCAGTAATGAACAATCGAGCAATAATTAATCAAAAAATTATAGCAACTGTTATTCATCATTCAATAATGTATCCTAAAATGGTTCCATCATTTAAGGCAGTTAAAACTCCAGCAACTGCAATAGAAATAATCCCAATAAATATTTCAAGGAAAATACCATATTCAATTCGAGTTGGTTTTTTAAAAATTGTGTTTTTTGCTTGAATAATATACATTGCAAATTCAAAGCAAGATAAAATTAATAGTATTGGGGCAAAAACTCCTACTGTGATAATTCAACCATTTGTTTTCATAATTACTTAATCACCTTTTTTAATAATTCTAATAAATATACAAATGCTTTATGAGTAAATTCAATACGAATATCATTACGAGATTTGCTGATAGCATGTAATTCATAAAGGTATACTTTGTCAACAATGCAGATGCCTAAATATGCTAGACCAACTGGTTTATTTTCACTTTTTGTTGGTCCAGCATTGCCTGTAATAGATAAACCAATATTAGTCTTTAATATTTTGCATACATTTCTTGCTAATTCTTCAGCAGTTTGAGATGAAATAGCACCGTATTTATTTATTGTTTCTTCTTTAATATTTGCTAATTTTGTTTTAGCAAAATTAGTGTATACAACTAATCCACCTTTTACAACTTCACTAGCACCAGGAATAGAACATAAATAACTACTAATCATACCAGCAGTTAAAGATTCAGCTGTTGCTATGGTTAAATGATTATCTTTTAATAAATTTATAATTTCTTGATGTAACATTTCCATAATTATTTAGTTTCCTTCCCACTTAATTTACTTTCAAGTTCTATTATTAAATCCCTTAAATAAGCTGCTTTTTCATATTCACGAATTTTTGCTGCTTTTAACATTTCTTTTCTAAGCATATTAATAGCTTTTGTTGATTTGACTCCACCAAGCTTTTGTGATTGATAAGCAGTTTCAGCAATTCTCATTTCTTCATCAGAAATAAAATCATCTCTTATATCTTTAGTAATAGTTTTAGGTTTGATATTATGTTCTTTGTTGTAAGTTAATTGTATTTCTCGTCTTCGATTTGTTTCATCAATAGCCTTTTTCATATCATTTGTGATAGTATCAGCATACATTATTACACGACCATTAACATTTCTAGCAGCACGACCAAATGTTTGAATAAGTGCATGTTCACTTCTAAAAATACCAGGTTTATCAGCATCAAAAATACATACTAATGAAACTTCTGGTATATCCAAACCTTCACGAAGTAAATTAATACCAACAACTATATCAACTTTGCCACGTCTTAAATCATTGATTATTTTTGATCTTTGTAAAGTTTTAAGTTCATTATGAATATAAGCAACTTTAAATTTTAAATCTTTAAGATATTGAGTTAAAGACTCAGCCATTTTAATAGTAAGAACAGTAATAAATGTTCGTTCTTTGTTTTTAACTTGTTTTGTTAGTTCTTCAACTAAATTATCAATTTGATACTTAGTAGGTCTTATTTCCACAATGGGGTCTACTAATCCAGTTGGACGAACTATTTGTTGAACTACTATTCCATTTGATTGATCAATTTCATATTGATTGGGAGTTGCACTGCAGTAAATAATATGTTTAATTTTGCTATTAAATTCCATAAAATTTAATGGTCGATTATCTAATGCACTAGGTAATCTAAAACCATAATCAACAAGTGTTTGTTTTCGATTATGATCAGTATTAAACATTCCTCTAATTTGAGGAATTGTCATATGTGATTCATCAATTACAAGCAATCAATCATTATTTTTATAAAAATCAAAGATAGTGTATGGTGTTTCACCTTCTTCACGCAATTCTAAATGTCGTGAATAGTTTTCAATACCATTACAATATCCTAGTTCTTTCATTGATTCTAAGTCACTTTTAGTTCTTTGTTCAATTCTTTGAGCTTCTAGTAACATATTTTTTAGTTTGAAATATTTAATTCTTTCAATTAATTCATCATTAATACGTTTTAATGATTCATCTAATCGTGATTGGTTCATGATATATTCATTAGCTGGAGAAATTACATACTGGTCAAACTTCTTCAAAACATCACCAGTTAGTGTATCTACTCATGCAATTGATTCAATTTCATCACCAAATAAAGAAATTCTAACTATATATTGATCTGTAATTCCAGGAGCAATTTCAATAACATCACCTTTTATTCTAAAAGTTCCAGATGATAAGTCTATATCATTTCTAGTATATTGTAATCGCACCAAATTATATTGAAATTGTCGATAATTAATTTTTTGACCTTTGGAAATAAAAATTTTAAATTCATCATAATCTTCAGGAGCAACTGAAGCATAAATAGCAGCAACAGACGCAATAACTATTACTTTTTTTGCAGTCGACAATGAATTAATAGTTGATAAACGCATCATTTCAATGTCTTTGTTTCGTTGCGCAGATTTTTCTATGTATAAATCATTTTTTGGTATATAAGCTTCAGGTTGATAAAAATCAAAATAAGAAACATAATATTCTACATGGTTATTTTTAAATAACTCTTTAAATTCACCATATAGTTGTGCTGCTAAAGTTTTATTATGAACAATAATCAAAGTTTTAGCTTGCAATCTTTCAATTACATTAGCAATTGTAAAAGTTTTACCTGTACCAGTAGCTCCTAGTAAAACTTGTGATTTAACTCCCTGTTTAATATTTTTAACCAATTGATCAACAGCAGTAATTTGATCAGCAACTAGATGCATATCTGTTGTTAATTTCAAATTATTATTGTCTTTTGTAAAATGAGAGGAATCAAAGTCTTTTACCATGAAAATTATTCTTTGTTTTTTTTAGATAATGTAGCAGTTACATTTTTAGAAATTTTCTTTTCTTCTACAGTAGTTGTTTTAGTATTTTCAGCTTTTTTCTTTTGTGATTTTTTAGATTCTTGAGTAGTAGAGTAAATAATGGATTGAGTGTTGTTTAGTGAAGGTGGTAAAATTTCAATTTTTTGACCTTTAATTTCTAATACATAAGGTTTAATTAAAGGAGGGATCTTTGTTTTAGCTATTTCAATTTGCTTTTGAGCAATATTTCTTTCTTTTTCCTCATTTGTTTGTTGTTGTTTTTTACTTTGTTCAATTTTAGCTTTTAAAATATCAATTGCAGACTGCTGTTTATTTACAGTTTTTTGATTACTTTCAACAACTTTTACATCTTTTTGATCAGATTTGAATTTTAGAGTTAGATTTGATGATTGATCAAAAATCTTATTGATCTGTTGTTCATGACTACTTTTGTAAGCTTCATCATATGCTTCATTAGTAATTTTAAGTTGAGGAAGAATTTTACTTAAAGAATTGAAAATTTCTTCATTAATATGTGGAACGAAAATTCGATTAATGTTTAAGACAACATTATGAGCAACATTTCTTTTCATTTCATTGAAATGTTTGTCTGCTTCATCAACATAAATGTTTAATGGACTACGTTGTTCTAGACTACGCAAATTAACTCCTTCACGTAAACGCATCATTAAATCAAGATGATTTGTTCATTGCTGATCCAAAGATTGAATCATAATATCTCTAAGAATAGCATTAATACGGTCAATACCTAATAGTTCGCCTCTTTTATCTAGAGATAAACAAAGAATGTTATAAAGAATTGTGTTAGCATCTTCAAGAGTTTTAGATTCAAAGAATTTACTTGATACTAAATTAGTATTAAATACTCACTGGTTAATTGTTCTGGCCAAATTATCAGCATCAACAAACAGTGGGTTAATTTTAGATTTGAACATATTAACAACATCATGGCTAACTTGCTTTGCCATATTTTTAGCAATATTAACATTGGTAGTGTTTTGCAATATTTGATCACGTTGTTTATAAATTAATTCACGTTGGTTACTTAATACACTATCATAATCAATTAAATTTTTACGAATATCATAATTAACTGCTTCAACTTTCTTTTGAGCATTATGGATAATTCTTGTAAAGAATCAAGAATCAAAATAATCATTATCAATTTTCTTAGATGATTTTTCTTCTTTCTCAATAGCAAAACGACGGAATAATGTATCTTCAAGAGAAACAAAAAAACGTGTCATACCTGGATCACCCTGACGACCACTTCGACCTCTTAATTGGTTATCAATACGTCTAGATTCATGGTGAGCAGTACCAATAACATATAATCCTCCAAGCTTTTTTACTCCAGGTCCCAATTTAATATCAGTACCTCGCCCAGCCATATTAGTAGAAATAGTTACAGCATCTTTTTGACCAGCTAATGCAACAATTTGTGCTTCTTTAGCATTATTTTTTGCATTCAACAATTGGAAATTAATACCTTTGTTCTTTAAGAAATAAACAAGTTCCTCAGAATCTTCAACTGATTCAGTACCAACAAGAATTGGTTGTCCTGTTTTATGAATTTTTTCAATTTCTTCTACAACATGTGCTCATTTACTAACTTTATTAGCAAATACATAATCATTTAAATCATGGCGAATAACTGGTTTGTTAGTAGGTATACTAACAACAACCATGTTATATATTTTTAAGAATTCTTCGGCTTCAGTAGCTGCAGTACCTGACACACCAGCAAGTTTACGATACAATCTAAAGAATGATTGATATGTAATAGTAGCAACTGTAACATTTTCAGGTTCAATTTCAACTCTTTCTTTTGCTTGAATTGCTTGTTGTAATCCAGCATTATAACTTCGCCCTTCAAGAATACGCCCAGTAAATTGATCAACTAAAAAAATTTTATTTTGACGAACAATGTATTCAACACCATTTTCAAAAACTTTATTAGCCATTAAAGCATTTTTAATTTTGTGGTATAATTGGCTATTTTGAAAATTGAATAAATTACTAACTTTGAAAAAATCTTGAGCTTTTTTAACACCTGACTCTGTTAAATTAACTGTATTGCTTTCAGCATCAACAGCAAAATCTTCAGGAACTAATGTTTTTACAAAATTATCAGCTTCAACAAATAAACTAACATCTTGTTTAGGCTGGCCACTAATAATTAATGGTGTCCTAGCCTCATCAATTAAAACTGAATCTGCTTCATCGATAATAGCAAAATTAAGTTCGCGAATAACTTTGTCTTCATAACGATGTACCATATTGTCACGAAGATAATCAAATCCTAATTCGCCATTTGTGGTATATGTAACATCGCAAGCAAACATTTTTTGCTTTTGGTTAGCATCAAAAGATGATAAATTGTAACCAACAGTTAAACCTAAAGGATTTAAAGCTTGTGCGCAAAATTCAGCATCACGTTGTACCAAGTATTCATTTACTGTAACAACATGTACACCTCGTTTTAGTAAAGCATTTAAATAAGCTGTCATTACTATAACAACTGTTTTTCCCTCTCCTGTATACATTTCAGCAAAATTACCACCATGCGCAATAATTGCTCCAATTACTTGCACAGTATAAGGAAAAATATGATGAACTCGATAAATTGCTTCTCTAACAGTTGCTAAAGCTTCAGGTAAGATATCTTCAAGACTAAAATTCTTTTTTAGTTTTTCAATGAATTCATTAGTCATATGTGACAATTCGAAATTAGATTTTTTCCTAAAAGTAGGAGCTAAACTATCAACATAACTAGCTAATTTTTTAGCTTGTTTTAATAATTTTCTGCTTGGTGAAAAAACATTTCATTGGGATTGTGCTAATGACATATTATTCTAATTTTGTATTAATATATGATATATAAGAAACTAGTATAAGATGAATAATTTTTATAAATTTCACTTATCTAAAAAATTATTGCTTGAAATATTAATAATTGTTTTTAGTATTATTTTGAGCATTGTTTTGTGTGTTCTATCTTTTAGTCTGTTAAAGCCTTCATACAATGATGAATTGTTTAAGTTTGATAGAAATAAAATTATTTTATTGATACTATTTCTAATCATTACCATTGCTAGCAATGGTTGAAAAATAATTTATCAAGCATTCAAAAATTTATTTCATTTAAAAATTAATGAAAAGTTGTTAATTACTATTGCAATTATAGCAGCATTTATCCTTGGTGAATATTTTGAAGCTGCAATGGTTGTAAGTTTATATTCTTTAGGTGAATGAATTGAGAGTTTTTGTAATGAAAAATCACAACAAAATATCAATAGTTTAACTAAAAATGAATACAACAAAGCAAATTTATTAGTTAATAATGTTATTAAAGTAATAACAGTAAAACAACTAAAAATAGGTGATATTATCTTAATTAAAACTGGAGAAAAAATTCCTGTTGATTGTCAAATCATTAAGGGTAATTCAAGCATTGATCTTAGCATTTTGACTGGAGAAAGTATGCCTATTTCTGTAGGCCCAGAAAGCAAATTATGTGGTGGGTCAATTAATATTTCAAATGAAATTATTTGTAAAGTTCTTCAACCATATAGTAATTCAACACAGGAACAATATGCAAGATACATAAATGAATCTATTTTGAAAGAAAATAGAACACAAAAATTTGTTAATGTTTTTGCTAATTATTATGTTCCTGTAATAATACTAATAGCATTATTAGTAATAATTATTCCTTTATGTGTAAATATACAAATATGACAAACATGATTGAATGCAGGATTGTCTATTTTATTAGCATCATGTCCTTGTGCTTTTGTGATTTCAATTCCTATTGCATATGTTTCAACTATTGGAAATTTATCTCATAGTTCAGTATTGTTAAAAAATACTGAGTTATTAGATAAATTAGCTCATTGTCAAGCTGTTGTTTTCGATAAAACAGGAACATTAACAACTGGCAAATTAAAAATTGATAAGATAGTTGTTCTAGATAAAAAATACTCAAAACAAATGATTATTGATATTGCTTCAAGTATTGAAAGTCATTCAAATCATTTAATATCAAATGCTTTTAGTAGTCTAAAATATAAGCAATTAAAATTGAACTCTTGTAAAGAAATACCTGGATTAGGATTAGAGGCAAAAATAAATGATCAAATTTACTATTTGGGAAGTGAAAAGTTTATTAAAGAACATAGAATTAAAATTACAAACCACTCATCAACTACTTCTGTATATTTAGCTTCAAACAAATTTGTTCTTGGTGCATTTATCTTAAAAGATGAAGTAAAAAAAGATGCTAGAAATCTTATCAATAACTTGAGAAAAATTAATATCAAAAATTTTTATATTTTATCTGGTGACAATCAATTGGCTGTCGATAATTTAGCTAAACAATTACCATATATTAAAAAGGCATATGGTAATCTTTTACCAAGTGATAAAGTAAAGAAATTGTGTGAAATTAAAAAGATAAATAAAAATGTTGTTTTTATAGGTGATGGAATTAATGATGCACAAGTTATGAAAGCATCTGACATAGGTATTGCTTTAAACAAAGAAGAAAGTTTAGTTAATTTAAATGCTGATGTCATTATTCATAATGATTCTAATGAATTACAACTTATCTATAACTTATTTTGCAAAGCTAAAAAGAATTGAAATACAATTATTTTTAATACTTCTTTTGTTTTGTCTATCAAATTACTTGTGATAATTGCAATTATAGTTCTATCACAATTAAGTCTTTTAGGATCTTATTTATTATTGATTGGTGTTTTAGCTGATGTAGGATTAACTATTTTATCATCATTTACTTCTTTTCTATTGTTTAAAAAGAAGACGTTATTTTTTAATAAAAACAAGAACGCAAATTAATCCACATATTACAAATAATGTAATTATTCCTAATATTGACACTATAACAATCTGCTTAATTTTATTCCTTTTTGCTTGTTCATTAGTAATAGGAATATTTGGATTAAGTTTTTCTTCTTTTGTTTTTTCTAATTCATTATTTTGTTTCATTATTTATAAATTTAAATAAAGTATACATTAGAATAGGATGAGGAAGAGTAAAACCTCGAGATTTGACTTCATTAGTTCCAGCAATATCAAAATGTATGAATGAATGTTTGTCTGCAAACTGTAATAAAAATTCAGCTGCAGTTATTGAACCGGCATTGCGTGATAATTCACAATTAATGCAATCAGCTAATAAACTTCTTTGCATTTCTTTTAAGAAAATATCATTTAATGGCATTCTTCACAAATATTCACCAGATAATTTATTTGCTTTAAGAAGTTTATTGTTAATATTTTCATCATTAGTTCAATAGCCTGTGTATACGTCTCCAAAAGCAACTGTAATTGCACCAGTTAATGTAGCAATAGTAGCAGCAGATTTTGCTTTCATATCTTTAAATGCATATGTTAAAGCATCTGCTAATATTAATCTACCTTCGGCATCAGTGTTAGTAATTTCTACTGTTTTTTTGCTATATGAAGTTAAAATATCTCCTACTTTAGTAGAATTGCTACCAATATCATTAACTACAAGGGGAATAACAATTCCAAAGTTTGGTTTTAAATTTAATTTCAAACATGCTAAAAAGACACTTAAAGAAATTGCAGCACCAGACATGTCATATTGCATTCCTTTTAATCCATTACTTGGTTTTAAGTTTATTCCGCCTGTATCAAAAGTTACACCTTTACCAACTAAAACAAAATTAGGATTATCATTTTTAAATTTAACTGCTAAAAATTTAGGTTCATTATTTTCGTTTGATCCAGCACTAACACCCAAAATTAAACCCATCTTTTTTTCAACTAATCCTTCTTTGTTTAAAACAATAAAGTCTAATTTGTCCATATATGGTAATAAAGCTTTAATTGCTTCATCAATAAAGACAGATGGGTTTAGATAGTTATGCGGCATAAGCATAAGCTTTTGTGCAAGATTATGTGATTCAACTAAAGCATTAACTTTTTTTTCATATTTTTTTCATAGTTGATTTGAAATAATGAAGTTATTGTTGATTTTATTACATTCACTTTTTTTAGAAAAAGGCAAAGCATTGATTGTTTCATTTACTAAAATTGCTTGGATAATGAAAGGTTCAATATAATTGCTTGGGATAATTTTGATAAATGAATTCAAATCTATATTGATAGATTTAGAATAAGAAGATAATTTATTTTTAAAGGCTCAAATAACATCAGCTAAATTAAAATTATTAATGTTAATTTCTAAATATTTTTTAGTTAAAGTAGATTCTGTTTTTTGGTTTAATTTTTCTATTCCATATAATGTTATTTCATATGGTTTTTTTGTATTAATTTGATACATATAAAAATTATATCAATGAGAATGATAATGGATATAAATTAAAAAAACACCATATGGTGTTTTTTTTAGATAATTAAGCTAATTTATTTTGTTTCTTCAAAGTCTTAATCGTTTTAGTAGAAACTCTTACTCGCTTTGATGAATTTTTGCCAGTTTTAATTTTTACAGGTTGCAAATTAACATTTCAAGTTCGACGAGAATGATTCATTGCAAAAGAACGAGAGTTTCCTGACATTTTTCCACGATTAGTAATTTGATCTTTACGACTCATAGTGATAATATTTTATTAATTATTTAGGGATTTTGTTATAAATGATTTCTGCTAATTGATGCTGATTAGGTAAGCTACGATCAAGTGTCTTAACTAAATCATTCAAATCTTCTTTGGTAATTTGTTTAATTTGTTCAAAATCTGTATATTTTTCTGGAAGCCCAATTGATTTAATAAAATCTTTTAATTTTTTGACAAATTTCTTTTCAGATTTTACTCCAAACAATGCATCACCTAGTTCTAGTGTAAGAATCCTAAAAGTTTCATATTTTCCAGCCATATATTCAATATATGTAGGAGTAATTAAGGCTAATCCAGCACCATGACTAACATCATATTTTGCAGATAATGCATGTTCAAGTGAATGAACTTTTCAATCTCCTCCACCAGTAGCAAATTCATTTAACCCATTTAATGCTCAAGAACTAGTTCATAAAATATTAGCTCGTGCTTCTATATTATTGGGGTTCTTCATTACAATTTTGGCATAATGAAGAAGTGTTTTCATATTAGCAATTAGATATTGCTTTGTTCAATAAAACTCTTGTTTTAAATCATAATAGGATTCCAATGAGTGACTTAAAATATCAAATATACCACAAGCTGTTTGCCACTTAGATACAGTTTTAGTAAATGAAGGATCTTCAAAGCAAACACAAGGACGAACTGGAGTTATCACACCTCATTTATCATGAGTTTTATTATTTGTAATAACAGAACCATAATTGTTTTCACTACCAGTTGCAGCAATCGTAATAATTGAAATAATTGGTAGAGATGTTTTTTTTGCCAATTTCATATTTTTGACTAACTGTCAAGCATCTTTAATGTGAGTATTTGGAATAGCTATAGAAACAATTTTAGATTCATCAATAACACTTCCACCACCTACAGCAATGATTAAATTAACTTTATTTTTACGACCAAAATTTATTGCTTTAGTAGCATCATCATTTGTGGGGTTTGGTTTAACTCCAGAATGTTCCACAAAACTGACTTTTGCTTTTTTGATTTCACTAACAATTGTTTGGTAAATTCCATTCTTTTTAATTGACCCACCACCATACATTAATAGGATTTTCTTACCCTTTAATGATTTAATTTCATTAGATAGATTATTTTTTAAGCAATCTTCTCCAAAATAGTATTTTGTATTATTAAAAAATTTATGAATCATAATTAAATATTATAAATTTTTAATTATTTTTTCTTTTTTTCACATATTTATATATGTATGTCTAATAATGATTGTATTGTTGCTTATTTAAGTTTTTTATTTAAAGGTAATTGAAAAGAAATAGTTAATGCTATGAAAACTAACTATATTGTTAGTTTCCAAAAAGCAAAGAGCAAAATGAAAGAATATAAAGTCAAGTATGTCTCTATTATTAGTGAAAAATATCCTCAACAACGAACTAATTTAGAAAATCCACCTATTGTTTTATTTTATGAAGGCAATTATTCTTTACTAAATCTTAAAGGAATATTAATTCTAAGTCACATTAATAGTGAAAATTACAAATACTTAAAAAATTTAGTCCGAAATGGTATTGTTCCTTGATTTTGTTTTGAATGAATGAGTGATTATGATTATGAATTGTTGATGAAGTATAAAATACCATATGTGATTTGTTCAAAAACACTAAAACTTCCCAAGAATGAATATTTTGTGAAAATGCTTAAATCTTTGAAAGCATTAATTATAAGTGAATGTATAAATGCTACTTATGATTTTCTATGATGACAATTTCCTAGGTTGCTATTAATTTATAAAACAATATTGTTGCTTTCAGACTACGTAATCAAATCAAAAGACTTAATTGATTTTATCAAAGATAATAAAATTAAACTTTTTGCTCTATGTCATAGCAATGATCTAATTCTAAAGCAACAATTTTCTTCAATTTCAACTATTTCTAATACTAAAAAATTTCAAATAGTTATTAACTATTTGAATGATATTTTATAGATTTTTCATATATATAAATAAGGTTAGAGTTATATAATTTTTAAGATTTATGAATAAGCTGTTGATCATTGAATCACCAAACAAAATTAAAACAATAGCTAAATATTTAGATGATAAAGAATTTAAAATAGTTGCTACTATTGGGCATATTCGTGATTTGCCTTCAAATAGTATGGGGTTTGATGAAAAAACATTGGAACCAAGATGAACAATTCCTAAGAAAAAGAAATATGAAAAAGAGTCAAAAGAAGAAATAGTTGCAAAAATAAAAAAAATAGCTTCAGAAGCAGATGAAATTTATTTGGCAACTGACCCGGACCGTGAAGGAGAAGCTATTTCATGACATGTGTATGATATTCTAAATAAATCTGATCAACAAAAATGTAAAAGAATTACTTTTAATGAAATTACTAAACCAGCTATTTTAGAAGCATTAGAACATCCAAGAGATCTTGATGATCTATGGGTAAAATCACAATTTGCTAGAAGAATTTTAGATAGATTAGTTGGATATAAAATTTCCAAAATAGTCCGTAAAAAAGTTCATGGCAAGTCTGCAGGCCGTGTTCAAAGTGTTGCTTTAAAAATGATCTATGATCGAGAAAAAGAAATAGAAAAATTTAAACCTACAAAATGATGAACTGTAGATCCAATTTTTGATAATCGATTACCACTTATTCTTCGTGAAATCAACCCTAATATCCAAGGTTTGAACTACAACAAAGTTAACGACGATGAAGGAACTGGTATTGATTTTAAAGATGAAAAATCTGCTCTTTTAGTGAAAGAGAATTTAACTGATACATATAAAGTTTATGCAGTAGATGAACCAAAAACATATAATGTGAGGCCAAAAGAACCATATAAAACTTCTACTTTACAGCAAGATGCAATTAATCGTTTAGGTTGAAATATTAGAAAAGTAACTACTATAGCACAAAATTTATATGAGGGTGTTAATATTGATGGAGAATCAGTTGCTTTAATTAGTTATCCTCGAACAGATAGTGTCAGAATTTCTAATGTTTTTACCAATAAGCTAAAAGAATATATTATTAAAACTTTTGGTGCAAAATATTATCAAGAACCAAATTTTAAAAATAAACCAAATAATGCAAATATTCAAGATGCTCATGAAGCCATTCGTGTAGTTGATTTAAATATTACTCCAGCTTCTATCAAGAATAAAATAAGTAAAGATGAATTTGCTCTTTATCAATTAGTATGATCACGAACCTTAGCATCACATATGGCTAATTCTATATTTGAAAACATTATTATTCGTATCATTAATAACAAAAACAAATTCTATACATATTCCCGTGAATTAAAATTTGATGGCTTTAAAAAAGTTTATCAAGAAGATGATGAAAACAAGATAAGAAAATTAAGAATTAGCAATAATATAATTGGTGAAGAATTTAAGATTAATGAAGTACAAGTAAATGAGCATGTATCACTTCCTCCAGCTAGATTTAATCAAGCTAGCTTGATTAAAGAACTTGATGCAAATGGTGTTGGTCGTCCTTCCACATACCGTTCAATGGCTGATATGGCTTTAGAAAGAGGATATGCTAAATTAGAACAGCGAGCTTATGTAATGCAAGAGCTTGGTAATCGTGTTATTGAATTTCTAGTAAAATATTTTAAATTTGTTGTAAATGTTAAATTTACTTCTAATGTTGAAAAGAAATTAGATGATATTGCAGAAGGCAAAGAAGATTGAAAAAAATTAATTCGTGAATATCAACCTTTAATTGCTGAAAATTTAAAGAAAGCAAGCAAAGATAATGAAATAAGCAATGATGATGTAGGACGCAAATGTCCTAAATGTGGTCATAAATTAGTTTATCGATATAATCATAAAACAGGCGCACAATTTATTGGATGTAGTAATTATCCTAAATGCAAATATCTTGAAGGTACATCTGAATCTAACACTATCGGTAAACCTAAAATGCTTTTGGATATAAAATGTCCAAAATGTAAACATCCTTTAATAGTAAGGTGTTCTAAACGTCATCAAGCTTTTATAGGTTGTGATAATTATCCCAAATGTCACTACATTATGAAAGTGAATAAAGATGAATTAAGTAAAATAATTCATGATCATTTAATTCCCAGCGAAGGAGAAAAAAAATAATGTCAATTGAAAGAATTACTACACCTACATTTGATACTTTTATTCATACTAATAAGTATGTTGTAATTGATTTTTATGCTGATTGATGTGGGCCATGCAAAATGATGTCACCAATTATGGATAAAATTTCTGAAGAATTTAAAAACAAGAACATTCATTTTGGTAAATTAAATGTAGATTTAGATGCATCAATAGCTAAAAGGTATGGAATTAGTTCAATTCCAACAATTATTCTTTTTGATCAAGGGAAAATAATTAATCAATTTTCAGGATATAGACCTGAAAGTGAAGTTAAAAAATTTATTATTAACTCAATTAATAAATAAAAATTATTCAGTTAATTCTTGAGTTGTGGCTGAATTTTTTTGTTTAATTCAAAAATAGTTGTTCGAACAATTGGTCTTTTTCTTTTGTTTGATCAAATATAGAATGATGCTGTATTAGAAACTAAATGACGAATTGTACTATTGTTAATAGTTTTGCAACGGGCTAGATAAGAAGATACACGTTCTTTAATGCTATAAGATATTTTTGTTAATAATTTGTGTGATTCACGGATGAAAAATGTCCCACGAGTAGAAATGCTTGGTAATGCAACTAATTTTTTTGTATTGTAATTGATTAATAAAGTTACATTAAAAATACCATCACGTGATAGAATTTTACGATATTTTAAAGTTGCAGTTGAGTCATCATCAATTTTCCCATTATTAACATAGACATCATAGATGTCAAAGAAGTCTTGAGTTACTTTTAATTTATGATTATAAATTTCCACAATTTGTCCACGAGCAACTTGAAATATATTGTCAGGATGAATTGCAGAATCTACTGCATTTTGCTTTAATGCCCTAAGCATTTTATATTCACCATGGATAGGAATAATATATTGGGGGTTAACCAATTTAAATAGTAATTGCTGTTCCATTTGTGTGGCATGTCCAGAAGAGTGTAATTTACTTTCTTTTGAATTAGTTTCAACATGAACATTTTTCATATACAATCGATTAACTAGTTGTTCCACTGATTCAAAATTTCCAGGAATTGGATTAGATGATAAGATAATAGTGTCAGATGGTTCTAATACAACTTTAGGATTTCTTCCAATAGCCATTTGGTTTAATGCAGCCATCTCTTCGCCTTGAGATCCAGTACATAAAACTAAAATTTCATTATTAGGGAAATTATTAAGTTCACTCGAATCAATAAATGCTTCTTTGGATACATTTAATAAACCAGTATTTATAGCTATGTTTATGTTAGTATTCATACTGCGACCAAACATACAAATCTTTCGGTTATTTTTAATAGCTAATAAAATGACTTCCTCAATCCTTTGTAAATTACTTGCAAAAGTAGAGACAAAC
Source organism: uncultured Mycoplasmatales bacterium (assembly GCA_964538585.1). Classification (GTDB taxonomy): domain Bacteria; phylum Bacillota_I; class Bacilli_A; order Mycoplasmatales; family Mycoplasmoidaceae; genus Malacoplasma_A. Next base: position 44,102 of record CAZIEX010000001.1, read on the forward strand.
ACACGGCTTGGAGCATTTTCAATAATATTTTTTAACTCATCAATAACTTCTTTTTCGCTGGCAGCAAACCCCTTAGTTTCTGCATTAGTAGATTCACAAAGTAATAAATCCACATCTCTTCTTGCAAATTCACTCACTTTGGCCATATCAAACTCATCACCATTAGTTGAAAAATCAAATTTAAAATCTCCTGATTCAACTATTCTTGCATTTTTAGTTTCAAGATAAATTCCAAAAGCATCTGGAATAGAATGACAAACACGGAAGAATTCAATTTTGAACTCATCTGTTTTAATGATTGTTGAGTCATCGATTTCAATTAATTCAGGTACTTTAATTTCAGGAAATTCACTTAATCTTTTTTTGATAAGTTCTAATGTTAATTTACCACCATAAATTGGAAATGGATGCTCAATGCTCATTAATAAATAAGGGATTCCACCAATATGATCTTCATGACCATGAGTAATAAGCAAACCTTTAATTTTATCTGCTTGTTCTTTTAATTCTTCAAAAGGGCAAATTATTCCAGCTATACCTGGTAAATCTTCCTCAGCAAATTTGATACCACAATCAACAATGAATATTTCATCAGATTGTTGAAAAACATACATATTTTTTCCGATTTCATCAATACCACCCAAGCACCAAAATAAAGTTGGTTGCTTAGTATTATCAAAAATTTCAGTTTTTAATTTTTGTTTGTATTCTTCTTTATCATTTTCTTCTATTACCTCTAAAATAGTTTTTTTATTTTCATTTTCAAACATATTTAAGTCCTTTTAAACTGGTTAAATTTTTATTCATTCTTTTTTAGTAGCATATGGATTGTCTTTATTGATATGGTCATAAAATAAAATACCGGACAAATGATCAATTTCATGCTGTAAACAAATAGCTAAATATCCTGAAGCATCAATTGTTATTGGTTTATGATTGATCAAATCATATGCATCAACAATGATTCTTGCATATCTAGGTACATATCCATTATGATCATCGTTAACACTTAAGCAACCTTCACCTGTTTGCAAATAAACCATTACATATGAGTAAGCAGTGATTTTAGGATTTGCTAACAAGTATTTTACTTCTTGATTATCATTCATAAAATGTAAATAGATTACTTTCTTTAATAATCCAACTTGGTTTCCTGCAATTGCAATACCAGGGGTAATTCCATATTTATCTGCTTCATTTTTAAAGCAGATATCTATATACAGAACCATTTGATCAATTAATTCTTGATCGTTAGTAGAAATATGATCAACATCAAGATCAATTGCTTGTTTTCTTAAATGTTGGTCTGTATCAGGTAAAATTAAATGTTTTTTTAAGATCATGATCGATAAAAGACAATTTTAAACTGACTTTAATTTTATAAGATTATATTATTAACTCTAACTTACTTAATATTTTTTATTTATAATAATATTCACCATTGCGCCTTTAGCTCAATTGGATAGAGCGTCTGGCTACGGACCAGAAGGTTGTGGGTTCAACTCCTGTAAGGCGCGCCAGAGCGGGAAGTAGCTTAGCTTGGTAGAGCACTTGGTTTGGGACCAAGGGGTCGCAGGTTCGAATCCTGTCTTCCCGACCATAATGGCAGGGTATCTCAGTTGGTTAGAGAACTCGGCTCATACCCGGGGTGTCGTGAGTTCGACTCTCACCCCTGCTACCATTAGGAACTTTAGCTCAATTTGGTTAGAGCCCCCGACTCATAATCGGTCTGTTATAGGTTCGAGTCCTATAAGTTCCACCATTTATAAATAAAAGATTGAATTTAGTTCAATCTTTTTTCTTTTATGAAATCATTAATTAAAATTATTATCTTAGTTTTTTGTTTATCTTATTTATCTATTTTTGAAAATATAATTACAATATTATATACGGATGCTTACCCAAGTCTGGTTGAAGGGATCGGTCTTGAAAACCGAAAGGTATCGAAAGGTACGCAGGGGTTCGAATCCCTTAGCATCCGCCATTATATCGCGGAGTAGAGCAGCCTGGTAGCTCGTCAGTCTCATAATCTGAAGGTCGGTGTGTTCAAATCCACCCTCCGCAACCAATGGTTCAGTGGTGTACCGGTTAACATGCCTCTCTGTCACAGAGGAGATTGCGGGTTCGATTCCCGTCTGAACCGCCATACTATTGGTTTCATAGCTCAGTCAGTAGAGCAAAGGACTGAAAATCCTTGTGTCGGCAGTGCAATTCTGCCTGAAACCACCATTAAAAAAAGTGCAAATTTAATGTTTGCACTTTTTTAGTATTTATATTTTATTGTTATTTAATTTTGTTATTGATTTCAAAGAAAAGTTAAAAGAAGACTACAATTTTT
>CAZIEX010000002.1:0-4589 GCA_964538585.1 uncultured Mycoplasmatales bacterium
AGTCGATAGTATGTCAAAAACATATGTAGAAAAATTGAATGAAATTTTACATCAACTATTAAACAAAAATGAACAATTTGGAATTACTAATACTGCTTGTTATTGAAAAATAGGCACATCTATATTTAAGACATTTGATCGTTTATATCAAAGAATAGAAAATATAGATGAATTAAAAGATATTGAAGTAGTAGAGGCACCCAATTCAAGAGACAGGAATAAAAAGTATTGATTTAAAATGGGAGAGTATAATGTTACTCCTATTAAAAAGCAAAAAGAAGACCGATATGCTTCTTGTTCTGCAATTCACCAATATAATTCAATGATTAATTCTTTTGGTTTAGGGTGCAACGATAGAGAATACAAGCATAAAAAAGATATTTGTAACAATGGGAAAATTATTCTAAATCCTAAAATTAAATCATTACTTAGAAGTGATAATCGTATTGGCTGAATAATTGAATTAATTGCTAAATCATTATTTACTAATGTTTTAGATGTTAGGAAAATGGCTTATTCAATTCTAATTGAGTTAATATTTGCATATAATTTCGATTCTAATCAATTGAGTGGTAAAAATGCTATATTGAATTTTGAAGTACCAACCGGTCATCATCATAATAGAAATTCAAGAATGTACAACTTAAAAGATTTGAATGATAGAAATTCTGTAATTAAAGATATAGCAATACAAAGGACAAGAGCAACTTACAAAGAAATTACTAATGGTATTCAAAGAGTTTATAGTAAATTTGAAGATATTATTGATGAAATACACTATAAATATTTAGAATTATTAAACCCTAAAAATGAAGAAAATCAAAAACTTATAAGAATACAAATTTTTAATAAAGAAAATGATGAAGCAATTGATCGTGAAAGAAGATGTTTAAAATTAAATATTTTTAAAGATAGACAAAGACTAAATTTAATTAACACAATGAGTGACTGCTATTTAGATATTATTCCTATAGATAATAATGAGAAAATAAGTGTTGTTCATTTTAATGAAGCTAATGCTTGTCATTTATTTAGTATTAGTAGTATTCGAGAATTATGTAGATCTTTAGATAGTGATAATGAATCAAGAAGAGAAGAAGTGATATCATATGCAAGCAATCCTAATAATGGATTGATTATGGATTCAAAGTATCATAATTCATTTGATAGAGGTCAATGATTTTTTAACTTAAATGGTGAAATGGTGATTGATCCAAAAAACGAGGATTATTTATTAAATAATGTAAGATTGCAAAGAATAAAAATAAAAAGTGAAGTGTTTAATGACAAAATGAAGAAATTTTTACAAATGTAATCAAACAAATTCAAATATTTAAATTTTTTTAATAGTAGCTTTCAATATAGTTCAACTTTTTTTATCTATTGATTTCAATGTTTTCTAGATATCCTTTGCAATGCTCTTTTATTATTTTAATTGATTGTAATATAGCAAAAAGGAAATTAAACAATTCATTTACATTAACTGGATATCAGTTATAATCTTGCACTCAACTATCTTTATTTCATGCAGTTATACAAGCATCAATATTTTCTATCTTATCTTTCTCATATAGTTTAAAGTGAATATTTCATTTTCGACTTAACCCTGAATATAGTTCATTTTCCCATTTTTTTATTCGCTCATTTGCACGATTTGTTGTTGTTTGATGTATTACACCAGCACTTCTAATGAATTTAAAATACTCAATATCACTTGGATATTTATTTACTTCATATAAGTCATCAAAATTAAAAGAATGTTGATTGTTTATCCTTTTTTTGAATTCTTTTTCACATTTAAAACTTTTTGCTAAAGTATATAAATTGCCATATATTTGGTCTATACAAATAGTAAGAATATTTAAAGATAATAGAATATTTGGAGATATTGCTTTTTCAGTTTTTAGTTTTTGTTCTAAATCAAAGATAGGTGATAAATAAAAAAATAAAATTTGCAAATTATTGTTAATTAGTAATAACGCTGCTTTAAATGTTTTTCAAATTGAATATTTTTTATTGTCATTTTTATAGTTGATAGATTTGAAACAAGAGCTTTCAAATGGTATTATTTTTTCTTTATACAATTCACATAAAGCTTTTAATTTATCATTTTCTTTGGGTTCATGCATTATTTGCATGAAGCAGTTGTAAATTTCTGGATTCAAAATTTTTATTTTTTGATGATAAAATCGCTGTAGATTAAATAATTTATCATCTTCCTTTTCGTATTTTTTTTCCATAATTTGAACAAATGGTTCCCAAATTTTATTGAATAAAACGTTAAAATGATATGGATGATGTATTTTGTAGTCTCTTTTTGCTTCATCATATAATGTACATAGCCACAAGAATTTATCATCTTCTTTTTCGTAATTTTTTTCCATTATTCGGATAAATCACTCTCGATGTTTTATATATTGGTCATTAATTGGTTTTTGTAATTTAAACAATCTTACATAATCATCTAATTGGTGTAATTTGTCTTTTTTCTGTAAGACTTTATTTTTTTCAATTTTTTTATATTCATTTATTACTTTGCCAAGTTGTGTATAAAAATCACCAAATGTTTTTCACCCTTGATATTTTATTTTTTCGTCTTCATATAATTTTTGGAAAGAATCTAATAAAATTTTATTAGCATTTTTTAAGGCTTGCTTATTTTCATGATTATGGTTCTCTTTGTGCTTTTCTATTATTTTTTTAAACTGTGAGCAAAAATCACCAAGTGCTGCTCATTCTCGATATTTTTTAAATGTTTCATCATACAATTCATTGAATGCTTTTAGTTGTAAGTTTGGATTACACTTTTTTATTATATTGCCATATCACATACAAAAATTATCTAATGGATTTTGTTCTTCATATTTTCTTATTTGTTTAGCATATAAATTTGCTAATTTTTTTAATTGATTAATGTACACATTAATTTTTCTAATATTTTTTTCATATTTTTGTTTCATTAATTCAATGAAATTAGAATATTCTTCAAATTTGTTCATAGTGTTTAATTTAATTTTACTAAAGGCATCTATTTTTGATGTTTTGTAAGTTTATTATAAATGGAGATCTTATTGGCTATTTTAACTCACAAATTTTTGAAAATTAAATTCTATTTTTCTTTTTTCATAAAATTTTTATTTGAATATATTTCTTTACTTTAGAATAAAGTATGTGAAAAATTACAAAATCATCTAGAAAAATTTGTCAATTTTAGTTAGTTAATAAAGACTACTTATTAAATTAAAAACTTTGAACTAGACACATTCTAATTAAAGGTCTTTTTTATTATGGTGCACATGAAGGGACTTGAACCCACACTCATAAAGAATTAGATCCTAAGTCTAACGCGTCTGCCAGTTCCATCACTTGTTTCTATAACTTAGATAATAAGTTTTTGGGAATGTATTTGATATTTTATTCAAAATATATTTATATTAAGAAAGAACAAATATATGTCTACAAATAACACCTTCAAGAGAGAGAGAGAGAGAGCAGAGCTTTACAAAAACATTTGGAAAATCGCAAATAATTTAAGAGGAAGTGCTGATGGGTGAGACTTTAAAAATTACGTTTTGTGCTTCATGTTCTATCGATTTATATCTGAGAATATAACAAGCTATATTAATGAAGGAGAACATAAAGCTGGAAGAAAAAACTTTGATTATGCTAAACTTTCAGATGAAGAAGCCGAAGATGCAAGACAAAGTTGTATAAATGAAAAAGGATTTTTATTTTACCAAGTCAACTTTTTGCAATGTAAGAAAAAAGCTGCTAATGATAAAAATTTAAATGTAATTCTTTCAAAAATTTTTGATTTGATTGAATCTACTTCAAAAGGTGCAGAAAGCAAAGAAAACTTTGATGGATTGTTGTCCAATATTGACTTAAATAGTAAAAATAATTTAGGTGCAGATATAAATAAAATAAATCAAAAATTAGTTCAACTTCTTAATGGAATTGGAGAAATAAATTTTGATGATTATAAGAATAATGATATTGATGCTTTTGGTGATGCCTATGAGTATTTGATGGGTATGTATGCTTCTAATGCAGGTAAATCTGGAGGTGAATTTTTTACACCACAAGAAGTATCTGAATTACTTGCTAAAATAGCAATTGGTGCTAAAACTAGTGTTAATTATGTTTATGATCCTGCATGTGGGTCGGGTTCACTTCTTTTAAAATTTGCAAAAATATTAGGTAAAGATAATGTCAAATTTTTTTATGGTCAAGAGATAAATTCTACAACATTTAATCTTTGTCGTATGAATATGCTTTTGCACGACATTCCATCAGACCATTTTAAAATTATATGTGATGATACTTTAACTAGACCTTACCAATATGATGAAAAAATACATTTTGAAGCAATTGTATCTAATCCACCTTACTCAATAAAATGAGTTGGTAGTGATAATGCAATACTAGTCAATGATGAAAGATTTTCACCTGCAGGAATTTTAGCACCAAAATCAAAAGCAGATTTAGCTTTTATTATGCATTCTCTTTACTATTTATCTCCAAAAGGAAGCGCAGCAATTGTTTGCTTTCGTGGAGATTTTTATCGTGGAGTTGACGCACAAACAAGT
>CAZIEX010000002.1:4599-17940 GCA_964538585.1 uncultured Mycoplasmatales bacterium
GATATCCTAAAATATTTAGTTGATAATGGTTTTATTGATTGCATAATTCAACTTCCAGAAAAGTTATTTTATGGAACTTCAATTGCTACTTGCATTATGGTGTTAAAAAAAATCGAAAATTGATAATTCAATATTATTTGTTGATTCATCTAAAGAGTTCATAAAAGCTAAAAATAATAACATTTTAACTAAAGAAAATATTGATCATATTTTAAATGCTATTACTGAAAGAAAAGACAAGCACTATTTTTCTAAACTTGTTTCTTATGAAGAAATAAAAAATAACAACTACAATCTTGCAATTTCTTCTTACCTTGAGCAGGAAATAATAAAAGAAAAAATAGATATTAAAGCCTTGAATAATGAAATAAATGAGATTGTTTCCAAAGAGAATAATTTAAGAAAAAAAATAGATGCAATTATCACGAAAATTGAAAGTGAGAAAATTAATGATTAAATTTGATCAATCAGATATCAATAATCTAAAGTCATCAATTCTAGAAGAATTAGATGCAAATAAAGGAAACATAATTCATAAGAAACTTGGTGAAATTTGTAATGTTTTTTCTGGAGGCACTCCAAAGTCTACTGAAAATGAATTTTATAAAGGATCAATCCCTTGATTAAGATCAGGTGAAATAAATTTAATGAAATTTTTGAGACTGAAAAACACATTTCTGAAGAAGCAGCTAATTCATCACCGACAAAAAAAGTGCAAAAAAAATTCTGTTTTGATTGCTATGAATGGTGAGCCAGGAAAGGTTGCCATAAATACAATACCACTATATATTAATCAATCAGTTTGTGCTATTGAAACTCCTAGTTATTTAAGCTATAAATTCCTTTTTTATTATTTGTGAAAAGAGTACCCAAAAATAAAAAATCTAGGACATACAGAAATTATGTCATCATTAAATGCTTCTATGATTAAAAAAATAATAATTCCAATTCCCCCTATTGAAGTTCAGCAAAAAAATAGTTGATATATTAGACAAATTTACAGAGCTTACAGCTAGAAAAAAAACAATATAAATTTTATTGCAATAAACTTCTTACTTTTGCTAAATCAGAAGTTGAATGAAAAACATTTTTAGATTTGTGTAATGAGTCAAAAATTAATATCATTTCATCTACATTCAAAATTAAAAAAGAAGACTATTTATCTAATGGAGACATTCCTATAATCTCTCAGGATAACACCTATATATCTGGATATACAAATTTAGCTGATAAGAAATTAAATAAAGATAAATATGTTTGTTTTGGAGATCATACTGAAATTGTAAAATTTGTAGATTTTCAATTTGCTCAAGGCGCTGATGGATTGAAGATTTTTACAACGAATAATTTAAATATCAAATTCTTATATTATTTAATCATCAATTTTTATAAAAAACACAATAATTATGAACGTCATTTTAAATATTTACAAAAAACATTATTTCCAATTCCTCCACTTAAAATTCAAGACAAAATTGTTAATGTTTTAGATAATTTTGAAAAGTTAGTAAACGATTTATCTAATGGGCTTCCAGCCGAGATAAAAGCAAGACAACAACAATATGAATTTTATAGAGATTACTTATTGAATTTTGAAAGGAAAACTGATAATTAATATTAATTATGGCTAATTGTAAAGACATATCACATTCTATAGACAATGCAAACACAGTTGTAGTAACTAAATATGATCTTACAAGAACAGAATCTAAAACATTCCAATCTGAAGCTCAATTAGAAAAAGAATTTATTAACTTATTACAAAAACAGGGATATGTTTATTTACCTGCTATTAAAAACGAAGAAAAATTAAAGGAAAATTTACGTTTAAAATTAGAACAATTAAACAACATTAAATTTTCAAATGCAGAATGGGAAAGATTTTTTTAGAGAAAAAATAGCTAATCCTAATGATGGTATTATTGAAAAAACAAAAATAATTCAAGGTGATTGTTGTCGGATTAATTTTATTAGAGATGATAAATCTCCAATAAATGTTACTTTGATTGATAAAGATAATATTAGTAAAAATATATTAGAAGTTATCAACCAATATACTAATGATGATGGAAAAAATAAAAATAGATATGATGTGACAATTTTAGTTAATGGTTTTCCTTTAATTCATGTTGAATTAAAAAGAAGAGGTAATAAAGATTTATATGAAGCTTTTAATCAAATTAAAAGATATCAAACTGAAAGCTTTTGAGCATCTAGTGGATTATTTGAATACATTCAAATATTTGTAATATCAAATGGAACTAATACAAAATATTATTCCAATACTGTAAGACTTAACCATGTTAATAAAAGTAATAATGGTGTAGTAAGAACAAGCAGACAAAGTTTTGAGTTTACTTCATTTTGAACAAATGATCAAAATGAGCATATAAATGATTTAGTTGACTTTACTAAAACGTTTTTTTCAAAGTATACAATTCTAAGCATTTTAACTAAGTATTGTGTATTTACTACAGAAGACCAATTACTAGTTATGCGACCTTATCAAATTGCTGCAACTGAAAAAAATTTTAAATCATATAGAAATTGCTAACAAAAACCAATGGTATGGTCAAACTAAAGCTGGTGGATATATTTGACATGCAACAGACAGTGGTAAAACATTAACATCTTTTAAGGCTGCAACACTTGCTTGTAAACTTCCATACATTGACAAAGTTTTGTTTGTGGTTGATAGAAAAGATTTGGATTATCAAACAATGTGTGAGTATGATAAATTCAAACCAGGTGCTGCTAATAGTAGTACTTCTACTAAGATATTAAAAGAACAACTTGAGAATGAACAAGATGAAAAAATAATTATTACAACTATTCAAGAACTTAATAATTTTATTAGACAGAACCAAAACCAATATATATATATATATAACAAACAAATAGTTTTTATTTTTGATGAATGTCATCGCTCACAGTTTGGTGATATGCATAGTTCAATTATTAGAAACTTCAAAAAAATATTATTTATTTGGTTTTACCGGCACTCCTATTTTTAACATTAATCAAAATCCAAATGATTGCAAAACAACTAAACAAATTTTTGGTGAACAACTTCACTCATATACTATTGGGGATGCAATTAAAGATAAAAATGTTTTAAAATTCAATATTCAATATCATAGTACTACTAAACTTAGAGAAAATGTCAAAGATGAATTAGTTAAGGATATAAATAGGGAAGAAGTGTTTTTAGATTCTAGAAGAATTAAAGAAGTGGTTAAATACATCATTGAAAATTTTTCTCGAATGACATGTCAAAATAAATATTTATATGCTTACGATGGAAGAATAAGGAAAGGTTTTAATTCTATTCTTTGCGTTGACTCTATTGAGATGTCTAAGTTGTATTACAATGAATTTAAATTTCAACAAGCAAACTTAGAACAAAATAAAAAATTAAGAATTGCAACAATTTTTAGTTCTGCTCCCAATGAAGATATATCTGATGAATTCTTAAGTGAAGAAAACTCTGAAAGTACCGATAATCTTAATGAACCTTCACGTGATTTTTTAGAAAAAGCAATTGGAGATTACAATAAGATGTTTTATACTAATTTTGACACATCAAGTGAAAAGTTTCAAAATTATTACAAAGATGTTTCACACAAAATGAAGTATAAAGAAATTGACATTTTAATTGTTGTTAATATGTTCTTTACTGGATTTGATGCACCAACACTTAATACTTTGTGAGTTGATAAAAATTTAAGAATGCATGGACTATTACAAGCTTTTTCAAGAACAAATAGAATATTTAATAGCTTAAAACAAATTGGAAATATCATATGTTTTAGACCAAATTTAAGAAAAAATGTTGATGAGGCATTTGAAACTTTCGGAAGCAAAGATACAATAGATGTTTGCCAAATATGAGGATTTAAGGAGCAATTCTATGGATATGATGAAAGAGGTATTCATTATATGGGATATTTAGAATTAGTTGAAGAATTAAAAAAATACCCTTGAAATCAAGAAATTATAGGTGAAGAAAACCAAAGAAAATTTATTAAACTATTTGGTTTGTTTTTAAGAAAAAATAATATTTTATCTTCTTTTGATAAATTTTATGATAAAGAAAATGAAGCTAAAAGATGACTGAATATGATTTTCAAAATTATCAAAGTGTATATACTAATTTATGTATTGAATATAGACAACAACAAGAGCATGAAAAAAACATATATTAATGATGATTTAGTTTTTGAAGTTGATTATATTGATCATTGTGAAACTACTGTTGATTATATTTTGAATCAATCAAAAAAGAAAATTGAAAACCATCAGAGGACAAACGACATTTTAAATTGAATTATAAGAAATACTGGTTTAAATTTACATAGTAAATTAGATTTAATTAAAAAGTTTATTTCACAAATAAATCTATGTGATTTGAGAACAAGCTCAATTGATAATTTCTATTGTGAATTTAATAATTTCTCAAAAAAAGAACAGAATAAAGAACTTAATAAAATTATTAATGAAGATAACTTAAATTATGATATGACTGTCAAATTAGTAAGGGAATATCTTAATAACAATATTCAAGAAATAAAACCTTCAGAAATTGTTCGTTTATTACCTCAGATGTCTCGTTTTGGTGGGCAAGGACAAGAAAGAGAAATTAAGAAGAATAGAGTAATTGATAGGCTGCAAGCTCATCTAAAAAATTTGGTAATATGGGAATCATTTATTAAATTAAAAACTTTGAACTAGACACATTCTAATTCAAAGTCTTTTTTATTATGGTGCACATGAAGGGACTTGAACCCCCACTCATAAAGAATTAGATCCTAAGTCTAACGCGTCTGCCAGTTCCGCCACATGTGCTTAAACTTACAAAATTATATAAATTAGAATATTAATATTTATATAAAATTAAATATAAATATGAAAAATGCTAAGTATCTAAAAACTATTTGTTCAATTAGTGCACCTATTTTGTGTTTAACTCCAGTAATAGGTTTAACTTTTGGATTAACTTCATGTAGTAGTTCACAAAAATATATTGATATTGTTTCATTAAATGACTTCCATGGTTGACTTGAAGAATCATCTTCTGGGTCTGTTTCTGATCGAGCCCCAGTTATTGAGCAACTTGCTAATGCTTATACAGAAATTTGCAAAGAAGATGCTATTAATAATAAAACTTATGATTCTACTTATTTCATTCTTGATGGTGATAATTCCCAAGGGTCAGCTTTAAGTAATTTGTCTAATCCTAGTGGTAAAAATACATATGAAATGTTAAGTAGTTTATTCCACCCTGAATATTCTTCAATAGGTAATCATGAATTTGATTGAGGACAAGAATTTTTAAATGGTGATGATGATCATGAAACTTTCCAAGAGATGGGTGATTTAAAAGCTTTTTTAGCTTGTAACATTTATAATGCAGATGAAGATGGTAATCCTACTAGTTTAGTTGATTGAGTGCAACCATATGCAATCGTTGATATTGATGGATTTAATGTCGGTTTTGTTGGATATACAACATATGAAACAACTACTACCACAACACCTACAAATATTTCTGGATTAGCTTTTGCAGATGCTACAGATAATTCAACTAAATTTATTAATGGTGAAACTGGAGCAGATATTTTACAAGATGCCATCAATGCATGTTGAAATGATTCAGATGATTTAAATAATGGTGTAAAACCAGATGCTGTTATTTTATTAGCTCATGCTGGGGCAACTGAATTATCAGATGGATCAATGAATACAGATTCTGAAATTTATAAAGTAATTGGTAATATTACAGGTATTGATGCTTGTATTAGTGGCCACACACATTTAAAATATTCTGTAGAAATTCCTGATAAGGATGGAAACGAAATTCCAACTGGACAAGCAGGAAGATATGGAAACTCATTATTACAAACTAAGATTTATTATGATAGCAATAACCATTCTAAATATCATATAGAAGTTTCATATCGTAACATTGACGAAGATTTAACTTATGATGAATTATCTAATAAAGATTCAACTTTAGTTAAATATTCAAAGCGATTATATGACAAGATATATGGTGAAATGGAACCAACTCTTAATGCACCTAAAATTAATATTATTTGTGATGAAGGAGACACAACTATTCCTGAGCAAGATCCAAATGCTCAAGTAGATTCAGATGAATATCATTCATCAGTTTTAGCTACACTTGTAAATTATGCTTATTATTTAACACTATCTAGTGATGTTTTAAGTGATAGTGATAATTTTCCTGAATTGAGCAATATCATTAGTACAGTTAAAGCAGATCATTCTAGTTGAAGTGATTTTGATGGTGTAGATGTTGTTATGAATAATATTGGTTCATTTAGATCAGATTTAGTTGCTACAGGTGATGCATATGAGGATACAGAGGCTCAAGCATCATACACAACTAGTGACTTATATTCTGTTGTACCATTTGATAACAATACTTACTTATGCAAAATAACTGTTGGTGATATCAATGATTATTTCACCAGTCTATATGTTGATCAAGAAAATACACACGAATGGATTGATCCATTTTATTCTTCTGAATATTTATTAGGATATGAAGGTAGCATTATGCATGCATCAGCTTACTATCTAGTTGATAAAACAACTCATCAAAAAGTAGATGAAGATAAAACAATTTATTTTGCTACTAATGAATTCTTTTTCTTAGATGGTGATGGATCTAGTTGGGAAGAAGCCGCTGCTAAGAATGGTGGATATGAAGTTATTGGAGCTACTGCAACTTGAGATGATTCAAATTTCTCAATATATACAAGTTCTAGAAATGTTTTAATTGAAGCAGCACATATTTGAGCTACTCAATCAGGAAAAAGTTTTCCAACTATCAATATCAAAGATACTGGTGATGGTACTTGAACATATAATTTTGATGATTATTACTATCCAGTTAGTTAGTATTGCTTATATATCACAAAACTAAACTTAATACTGTTAAATGTTGATCACATTTAACAGTAATTTTTTTTATTAGAGAATCATTAAGTTTTTTACCAAAAACAAGTCTTAAACCTTTTTTAATTCCAAAATCATCAATAGGGAAAATATTATTACGATATAAAGAAAAAATCAAGATATTATCAATTGTTCATTTTCCAATCCCTTTATATTGGGATAATAATTCATAAATTTGATTATCATTCATTTTCTTAATTTTTTTCTCATCTAGTTTTTTGGATAAAAAATCATTTGCTATTTGCTTAATAGTATTAGCTTTATTTTTGGATATTCCTAGATCACACAATAAATTAAAATCAGTTTTATTAATAATTTTAGGAGTAATTTGTTTTAAACTAAACACTATTTTATGTCATATAGCATCTAAAGCAGCATTAGAAATTTGTTGAGCAATAATGGTATGAACTATACATGAAAATAAGTCAGTATTAATACGGAAAGAAATTTCTAGATCTTCATTAATAAATTTTTTAAGTTCGGGAACTAGATTAATTACATAATTCAGTTCTTCTTTAGGTAGAACTTTACGTACAAAATACTTTTTCATTTTTTGTTAATAAATTATATTTTAAACAAATAAAAAAGTTTGGTAGTACCAAACTTTAAAATAATGGGGCGTTTAGTGGGATTTGAACCCACGCATGGCTGAGTCACAGTCAGTTGTGTTAACCAAGCTTCACCATAAACGCCATATAAACTAAACTATGTAAGTTATAGTTTAATTAATTATAAGAAAAACTAAAGTTATTCTTTTTTATATTTTTCTTTTCAACGTAAACTTAATCCGCCTAGACCAGTTTCACAATAAGCAGGCAATAAGTCATCACCAGTACGTTTTTGAACAATGACGATATCATCTAGATCAAAAATTTCATGAGTACCATTAATTAGCATAGCTTGTTTAGCAGCCATTATCGCACGCATTGAAATAGCTCCATTTCTTTCAATACAAGGAGAATATACATAACCTAGTATTGCATCACAAGTTAAACCTAAGTGGTGTTCAATAGCAATAATTGCTGCGGTCTCAATAGTTTCAATATCAGCTCCAAATAAATAAGCAATTGCAGCAGCAGCCATAGCACAAGCAGTTCCTATTTCAGCTTGACATCCACCAGTAGCTCCTGCAATTGATCCATTAGCTTTAAAACAATTACCAACAGCACCAGCAACTGCTAAAGCATCAATGATTTTATCTTCACTAAAGCCTTTATTAACCATTGCTCAATAAAGTACTGAAGGGATAATTCCAGCTGAACCTAATGTAGGACCAGTGACTACAACCCCATGTTCAACATTAATTTCAGCTACAGCATAAGCATAAGCCATACAATAGAAAATAGAGTCTTTTCTTTCATTTTCTTTTTGTAAATTATCATAAATCATTTTTGCTTTTCTAGATAATTTAATTGGACCATTGAAAGGACCAGAATGTTTTAAACCTTCTTGGATAGAGTTTTTCATTTTTTCTCAAGGTTCTTTTAAATACTCATATCCTTCTTTGTCAAAATGTTTTACATAATCTACTAAACTAGCATTATGTTCTTTACATCAATCTTTAATTTCTTTAAAATTCTTTTGGGGATATACTTCATTTTCACTATTGACATCATATCCTTCAATTTCAATAGCACCTCCACCAATTGATAAACCAGTAATTTTAGGTAATTCATTAAGATTAGCATCATAACCTATTACTTCCATAGTATTAGGAAATTTAGGTTGAGTTTTAACATCTCAAACTATTTCTAATAATCTATCTCCTACTGTTTCTTTTAAAGCAATATCAGTTAAGTGTCCTTTACCAGTAAGTGCTAAAGAACCATATAAAATAACTTTGAAAGATTTTACAGTTGGGAATTGTGAAATATACCATTTCATAATTCGACTAGGACCTATTGTGTGTGAACTGGATGGTCCAAGTCCAATTCGATACATTTGCTTTAATGTTTCCATACAAAAATATTATATATTTTGTATTTATTAATTTATTCAATAAGTATTAAAATAAAGTGATTTTTTATATAATAGCAATAAGCCGTCTTAGCTCAATCTGGCAGAGCAACTGACTTGTAATCAGTAGGTTGTTGGTTCGATTCCAATAGACGGCACCATAAATGATCCAAGATATTTGGATCATTTTTTTATTTATGTGTTTAATCGATGTTGATGTTTAAATAATTTGCGATCAAAATTGTAGGCAACAATGTAAAGTATTCAACTAATTACAATTGCAGCAATAATAACACTATTAACTATTTTCATAGTATATGAGTAATGATCACCAGCATTTGTTAAAAGATTCTTCATTCATTCATTAAATCAATTACTTACTGTGATTCCAATAGATAAAACAGCTTGATATATTCCCATTGGTGTAAAATTTTTATTTTTGAAGTATAGTTGTAAGACAAACCCTAAGATTAAGTTGTAAATGATTCCATATGCCAAACCATTGAGAATATGAACTCCCAAATATGCATAAGGATTCATTACAAAGATACTTAAGATTTCATATATGATTCATACTAATGAACCAATTGAATAAATTAATCATTTATTCAAGTATTTAATTAATACTAGTCCAACTAATAATCCACCCATTAATTGACCTAGACTAAATAAAACTGATAAATATCCTTGATATGATGAAGCATGATCTGGATCTAATCTTTGAATATGTAAGATTGCATTAGCTCCACTATTAGAGAATTTAATAAAACCAATAAATAAACCTAAGAACAATAATAAAATGAAGTAAGTTCATCCATCTTTATTTTCTACTACTTGTTTAGATTTATTATCTTTAAAAAGTAAAGTTCTATCTTCTTTAACAAAATAACTTAATATTGCTGTGATTAAGATAATTACTAATCCAACTAATCACAAATATTTTAAAACATTAGGATCATTAGTTTGATTTTTACATAAACTTGCAAAAATAGAAGTAATTGGTGAAGAAATGAATGATGCTAAAAGTGGAGGAATAGATAATACTGATATAGTTAAAAAAGTTTTTTGTTTACTATATTGTTCATTGAATAATAATTGATAACTTCCTATACAACTAGCTCCTATTCCAACACCAATGGATTGAATAATATTAGTAGCTAAGCTAGGATAAATAATAATTGGAATGTAAGTAATAATTTGAATTAATATTGCTAAATAAATAAATGATTTTCTAGACATTGATTTATTGGCTAAAAAATCAGCAAATGGTCGAGCAAAAATTCCAATAAATCCATATGCTGCTAGAGGTAATCAGACTATTGCATCATTTAAACCTTTTTGAATTGTTCCTGTATTATCTCTTAACAACATCAAAGGTATTCAAAATAGTGTGTAGGTTATAAATAATAATTTATAACCTTTTCCTACTAGTTTAATCTTTCATAAAAAAACAAAAGAAAAGATACTTATTAGAAGAAATAAGCAACAATTAACTATTACTGATATTGTCATGAAGCCAAACTAGAAGATAACATTTATGCTAAATTAGTGACAACTCATTGAATGTCTTCATCGTCATCACAAGATTCAATGAAAGTATTAATTTTTTCTAATAGTTTTTCATCAGTGATTTCAACAGGTTCATTACTAATTAATTTCAAATCACTACTAAAAATATTTATGTTGTTTTTCTTTAGTAATTCAACTACATCATAAAATGAATTTGGACTTGTGAAGATTTCAAAACCATCTTCATGTTCTAAGATATCAAGAATTTCATATTCCATTGTAAGTTCCAATAAAGAGTCAACTGTAATGTTATTTTCTTTTGGAACAATAATCAAACCTTTATTGGTAAAAAAAGTTTTAACACTATTGGTTTTAGCAATTTTGCCACCAACTTTACTTAAGTATCCCCGAATATTTCCGGCACTACGATTAGGATTAGATGTTAAAACATGAATAATTATTTGTAATCCGTTAGGACCATATGCTTCATATTCAAGTGTTTCTAAGTCTTCTTTATTTTGATTTAATCCATTAATATTTCTTTCAATAGATTCTCGAGATAGATTATTACTTAAAGCTTTTTGAATAGCAGCTTTAAGTCTTGGATTAGCTTCAATATTTGGGCCACCAACTTTGACTGCAGCTCGTATTTCTCTAGCTAATTTTTGTCATACTTTAGCTTGAGTTTGTTGTTTTTTATTTGTTTGACTTGCAATTAAATGTTTACGTGGCATATATTAGTTATTATATTCTTTTATATTAAGTAAGTTTTTAACTTGTTAAGTTAGGCTAAATTATAAAAAAGATGGGTTATTTTTGCTTTGAAATATAATCAACAACTAATTGCATTAATTTTTCATTAAATTCTCTATTATTTTTAGAATGCTCTCAAGTGTTTTGCTCTATATTAGTAATTTGTCTTTCAGGTAGATTTAATGCTTGAATTGATTCGTTTTTATAATATTCAGAATCACCAACTAAAGATTGAATTAGATATTCATTTTCAGTGTTACATACACTTCTAGCATTAGAATATTTAGTTAATTTGCTATGTATCTCATCATCACTTGCAGATGCATTATTACTTTTATCTAATAAACTTAAGTTGATAAAATTGTATCGCTCCACATCAAATTCACTATTTGTATTGAATTTTCCTTTAATTAGTTTTCATTTTTCTCGTCTTCCTACATCTTGCCATTCCTTAACACTAAGTAGGTGTTCAAGTGAAAAAATATCACTATTTAATAAACTTTCTAAATATGTATTAAATGATGTTCTAGGTTTTGCTGTGTGATTAAGATATGCTTCTTGACAAGCAAATATTGTTTTAATTGATTTGCTTTCATCTTTAATTTTTTCATTAGATGAACCTTTGTGATCATTGTAATTTAGGTCAAACATTTTTTCAAGTATTATGTTACTTTTTATATTATCAATTGTTTTTCTATATTGCCCATTATTATCCAGACTAATATTAGTGGGAAAGCCATCAAGTAGTTGGCTTAAATTTAAACCTCTTATATTGTTCCAAATTAATGTTAAATTTAATCTTTTACTTATTTCTTCTAGCTTTGTATTATCAATTTCTTTTTTTCCTTCTATACATAAATTATTTTTTTCATCAATATAGTTGTGTCTTTCTTTAAATAATTCAACAAGCATTTTCAAAAGACATTTAAATCCTCCATAATTAAGTAATATTCATGATGTTCGTGATGAAGTATCAACGCCCAAAATGTCATCTTTATTTGTAAAATAATTTGAAATATATTCAAAATCATCTAAGTATTGGATAAAATTATCAACAAATTTTTTTGCTTCTATCTGGTCATTAAAAACTCCGTTTTTATATAGCGAAAGTCAACTACCTATGCCAGTTTCATTTAAATCAGTAAGTTTTTTATATCCTTGATAATATGAATTTAAAAAGACATATATAATATTTTCAATTTGATGTTCATGTTGTTTTTCATAAGAATAGTTTTCAAGTTGTGAATTTAAGCCCTTAATTCCAGATAATCTTTTAATTTTTTCTTTAATTTCAAATATGTTATGTGTGTCTTTTGATATTCTTAGTGATTGAGAAAAAATTGAGTAGAAAATATCAACTTGTGTTAAAGGAATTGATAAAGAATTAATATTTAAAAAATATTTGAGTGAATCAGAGATTTTAGTATATTCCAAACTTATAAAATTTACTTTGTTCAAAATATATTCATAAAGACTTTCATATCATTCATTGGTTTTACCATTTCATCCATTAACAATTTGCGATTTAATTCTGTCCATAGTTTCACTAATGTTAGCTCTATAACCTTGAGTATTAAAATTGCTATCATATCCTAATGATTTTTTAATTTCTTTAGTTAAGTATGTAGGTTCTTGTAATACAAATTCTTTATTTTTTTTAGGAAATAATAATAATTGTTTATGTCTATCTTCATATTGAGATGAACAATGATCTTTAAGTTCAGATAGAATCAAAATCAAACTAGTTAATCGTTGTTGTCCATCTATTACATCATGTTTTTTTCTGAGCAAAATGCAAGTGTTCCAATAAAATATTCTGTATTTGGATTAGTATTGTATGTAGAAAAAATGTCATCAATAAATTTATAAAGATTTCTTCCTTTATTTTTATTACCTCATACATATTCTCTTTGATAATAAGGAACATTGATAATTTTGTATTTATCCAAAATTTGTTTTAATGTTTTTATATCATATTTCATATTTCTTAACCTAAATTTTAATATTTGTATTCATATTTATCTATCATTTTTTGATAGTAATTGATCCTTCCACTTAAATATAAATAATCAATATATTCAACAGCAAGTGTAAAATAGTGGCCATTTTCTTCTCATATATAATCATCATTTTTAGTCA
>CAZIEX010000002.1:18040-37789 GCA_964538585.1 uncultured Mycoplasmatales bacterium
TTCAGCTTCATATTTTTTTCTTTCAGCTTCATAAAGTTTAATTGTTTTTTGTTCTCTTATATCTTTTGCTTGATTCATTAATTTTTCAATATATTCAACTGCAAGTGTAAAATAGTGGCCATTTTCTTCTCATATATAATCATCATTTTTAGTCACTTCCAAACAAGGCAATAAAATAATTTCACGATTTACTTTATTATTGATTTTATAAGTGTATCCAAATATGCTAGATTTTAATGTAATTTTGTTAATTATTAAAGTGATAAAGTAATATGTTTGACTGTGTGTGTGTCCATCAAAGTTTTTAATCTATTATTTTTAACTTCTAAAATTGCATTATGGCCACCAGTTATTACAAAGTTTTCTTTTTGAAAGCAAACATAACCTCATTGATCATCGAATGTCATTTATTTCTAGAAATGATATTATTTGGAACTAAACTATTGTCCAAATATCCAACACAACCAGTTCCATCTCTACTAGCGCTTATCAAAGCAATATCATTATCATTTGTTTTGAATGATTTTAATTCTAAATCCTTTATATTTTTTTTGAATGCAAGTTTGGTACTTCTTTCAAATAAATCACCAATTTTATAGGTTTTTCATATTAAATTAGTCATAATTAATTTTCACTTAAAATTTTCAAAATATACTCTTCTAATTTTCCGTCTATATCTTTGTAATTATTTTTGCATTCATCAAGAAGTCTTTTCTTTTCTTTTAACATATTCTTAATTTTTATATTTTCTAAAGTGATATCAGCTTCATCTTTATGTAGTTTTACTTTTAATGGATCAATTTTGGTATCAATCTCTGTTTCATTATCAATTTCATAAAAATTAGATCAATTTCTAAAAAAATTATGTTCTTTTATTGTAGATGATGCATTTTTAATTTTGTTTAGTAATTCCTTCTTTTTACCTTCAAAAGTATGATTTTTGTCAACCAAACCACTATCTTTGAGATAAATATATCCAGTATCAGTAAAGTCATAATAGTGAATTATGTCATTTTTACTATGTGGTTTTGAAGTATTAAATACAAAAATAGAAGCACTTTGATTAGTTTTGTTTTCTATGAATAAATCATCTTGAGTTTTTATAACAATTTCTAATGTTGATAAAGTTAAAATTTTAGAGAAAGTTTCTTTATTTTGGCCAAATTTTTGTGGTGGTAAAATTACAACTAATTTATTTTTGTTTTTTCCATCTTTAAGTAAAGAAATATTTTTTTCAATTATTTCTATAGGTTTAAATTTATCTTCATAAGGAGGATTTAATATCGCTTTAGTTGGTTGAATACGTTGTTCATTATTAAGTAATTTGAAATCTGATCTTTCTAATCTTAAAACATCTTCATAAAAAAGAAGATTTTCATCCAAAGATTTTATTAAAAATTAGCTAAACATAGAGTAATCATTTTTGAATCATTATCATTTGCAATAATAGAGTTTAATAATCTACATTTAAACTTAGTTTTTTCTTCGTCATTTATTTTTCCTTCTCTATAGTCTTTATCTATATCACACAACATCTTAGAATAAGACAATAAGCTAAATAAACCAGTTCCACTATTTAAATCAGCAATAACATCTTTTTTGTAATCTATATTTGCTAAATCAATCATTAAAGATGCAATGAAGCTAGGTGTTAAAACAGTACCTGGATCTTTTATTTTTGCTTTTTTGTCAATTTCCATATATAGTGTTTCAAAAAATAAATCTTCTATTTTTATAGAAGGATAAGAATATGCTATGAAGTCCATAACAAATTCCTTAAATTCATTTCTTTTTTGATCTAATGTGGTTTGAAACCCATTAATAGTGTCCAATGCACCATAAATAGCCTTTCGTGTTTTGCTTCTTAATTTTAACTTATCTAATTCTTTTTTGCAAGATCAATTATTTGATCAATTGGTTTTTTATTTTCATCTACAAAATTAATTAAACTAGTTAAATTGTTAGGATTTTGAAAATTTTTATTTTGTAAAGCAAAAACTAATGTTGCAATAAAAATAACTTTATTATTCCTATTAATTGTTTCATCTAATTCATAAATTCTTTGATTAAGTTTTTTGATTTCTTTTAAATCCATAGATTTAATTTTATTTATTTTTATCATTATCTTTATTTAAAAAGCAATTTTCTATTTGTACTTTATTTAATGAAAAAATACAGCATTGCTGTATTCAAAATTTATGGAGCAGATGACGGGAATCGAACCCGCATACTAGCCTTGGCAAGGCCATATTCTACCATTGAATTACATCTGCATTATATTTACTTATAATATCATACTAAAAAAATATATTATCTATATAAATATGAAAATTTATCAAATCAGTGATTTGCTAAAAGAAGCAAATCAGTTATTAAAAGAGAATATTGAAATTGAATTAAAAGCTTGAGTAAGATCAAACCGTGATAGTGGTAAAGTAGGATTTATTTCTTGCTTTGATGGAAGCAATCTTGATGGTATTCAAGTAGTTTATAAAAATGAATATACTAAGAATTTTGAAGATGCTAAATCTGTAAGAAGTGGATCAGCAATTGATGTTATTGGTAACATCCAATTTAATGAAAAGATGCAACAATATGAAATAGTTGCTACTCAATTTAATTTATTAAAGCAAGCAGATGAAGATTATCCATTACAAAAAAAACAACATACAATGGAATTTCTAAGAGAAATTGCTCATCTTCGTCCTCGTACTAGAACTATGCAAGCAATTATGCGAGTACGTAATCGTTTAGCATATGCAATTCATACTTTTTTTCAAGAAAATGATTTTATTTGAGTGTCTTCTCCTCTATTAACATCAAATGATTGTGAAGGAGCTGGAGAAAGTTTTTTTATTCAAGAAGAACAAGATAAACCATTTTTTATTCCTCAAGCACGGTTAACAGTTTCAGGACAATTAAATGCTGAATCATATGCTCAAGCATTTGAAAGAGTTTATACTTTTGGTCCAACTTTTAGAGCAGATCGATCTCATACTAATCGACATTTAGCAGAATTTTGAATGGTTGAACCTGAAATTGCTTTCTTTGATCTAAAACAATTAATGAGTTTAATTGAAGCTTTTATTAAATCAATAATTAAAGATGTATATGAACACTGCCAAGATGAAATCAATTTCTTTATGCAAGAAAAACCATATTTAAAACAAAGGCTTGAAGAATTAATTTCTAAACAGTTTGTATCAATTCCTTATTCACAAGCAATTGATATTTTAAAAGAAGCTGTAGCTAAAAATCACCAATTTGAAGATTCAAATATTTATTTTGGAATGGATCTTGCTAGTGAGCATGAAAGATATATTTGTGAGCAAGTATTTAATGCTCCAACATTTCTATATAACTATCCTAAAGCAATTAAAGCTTTCTATATGAAACAAAATCCAGATAATTTAACTGTTGCAGCTACTGATTTGTTAGTTCCAGGAGTTGGAGAAATAGTTGGTGGAAGTCAACGTGAGGATTCATATGAAAAATTATTAGAAAGAATTAAAGAAATGAATATGGATGCTTCATCTATTCAATGATATTTAGATTTAAGAAAATATGGGTATCATTCAAGCTCTGGTTTTGGATTAGGATTTGAAAGATTAATTATGTATATTTTAGGACTTGATAATATTCGCGATGCTATTCCATTCCCTTGTTATGAAGGAAAACTAAATTTCTAATGGAAAATTCTAAGAATTTAGGTATTTGAAAATATATTCCTAATACCTTAACTATTTTTCGGATTTTATTATCAATAGCAGTATTTCTATTACTAATTATTAATCCTTACAATAGCAAAAACTTAGCTACTATTTCATTTAATGGTAAAGAAATTAATATTTATCTAAGTTTCATCATTGCAGGAAGTTTGTTTGCTTTAGCATCTATTACTGACTTTATTGATGGTTATATTGCTAGAAAAAAACATGTGATTAGTAATTTTGGAAAATTAATGGACCCAATTGCTGATAAAATTCTTGTTAATGGAACATTAATTATTTTGACTTATTGAAATATTGTTTATGTTTGAATTACTGTTTTAATTATTTGCCGTGATTTAATTGTTGATGGAACAAGAATGGTTCAAGCTCAAAAAGGTATAGCTGTTCCTGCTAACATTTGAGGAAAATTAAAAACAGTATTCGAAATGCTTGGAATTTTATTAATTCTATTCTTATTTAATCAAGTAACAAATAGTGATCCATTCTGGTTATCAAATCTTGTAATGATATTTGCACTATTTTTTTCATTACTTTCTGGTGTTATTTATGAATATAAAATGTTAAAACCACAAAATAAAAAGAAAGGGAATTAAAGATATGAATAAATATGATTGAAATCTTGAACCATTATTAGATGGTTCGTCAATAGAACAATTATTTAATAAATTAATAAATCAAGTAAAGGAAATGTTAAAACTTTATCCTGATTTTTATAAATCTTTACCTAACTTCAAAAAATGACTTAAAATTAATGAACAAACAACTATTTTAGGCAATCGATTAGGTAATTATATTTCAAACAAATCTAATGAAAACTTAATTGATCCAACATATATTGGATGAGGTCAAAAAATTGCTATCACTTTAAAAGATTTATCAAATCAAATGAGTGATTATGAAAATATTGTTATTGATTATGAAAAACAAATTAGATCATATTTAAAAGACTCATCTTTAAAAGAATACCAAAGAGGATTTGAATTAATTTTTAGACAAAAAAATCATATTCTTAAACCTGAAATTGAAAAAATAATTGATAAATTATCAATTACTGATGAAGCAGTAGATACTGTTTTTACTACTCTAACTGATTCAGATTTAAAATTCAAAGATGTAAAAGATTCAAAAGACAAAATTCATAAAATTAATAATGCATCAGATGCAGCTGCTTTACTTAAAAATAGTGATCGTGTTTTAAGAAAAAATACATGAATTAGTTTTCATTCTGCTTATGAAAGTTTTAAAAACACATTATGTCAATGCTTGTATTTTAATTATCTTAAATTTAATACTTATGCAAAAATTTACAATTTCAAAGATTATGTTAATGAATGTGCTTTTAGTGATGAAATTGAAGTTGATTTTATTACTAATTTATACAAACAAGTAAAAGGTTTTAAAGATATTTATAAACAATATATTCACATTAAAAAGAACCTTTTAAAAGCTCATTTACATTTAAAAGAATTAGAACCGTGAGATTATAGTGTTGATCTTATCCACAAAGAAATTAAAGTAGCAATTCCTGAAGCACAACAAATGATTCTTGAAGGATTGTCTCCATTAGGAGAAGATTACATTAGTCATATTAAAGAAGCATTTGGCAATCAATGAATTGATTGAATGCCTAAACCTAATAAATTAACTGGTGCTTATTCTATAGGTGGAGTTAAGGGATTAGACAAATATTACATCTTAACTAATTTTAATGGGACACTTGAAAGCGTAGAAACAATAGCCCATGAATTAGGCCATTCTATGAATTCATACTATTCAGTAAAAAAACAAAAAGTCTATCCTGAAACTAGTATTTTTTATGCTGAAATAGCAAGTATTACTACTGAAACTTTATTTATCTTTTATTTATTAAATAAGAACAAAAATAATAAAGAATTAATAAATGTATTTCTAACACATTTATTTGATAACTTCTTTGCTTGCACTACTAGACAAATTATTTTTTCTAACTTTGAATATTTAGCTAATGAAAAAATAAATAAAAGTGAACCATTTACTCCAGATGTAGCTGAAAAAATGTATTTGGATTTAGTAAAAGAGTATGAAGGATTAAGTGAACAAAAATATAAGAAGAATTTAAAAGAACCTTACAAAAATGCTTTATCCACTATTTTAAGAATCCCCCATTTCTATGCTGGTAATTTTTATGTTTATAAATATGCAATTGGTCAAATATGTGGATTAATTATGGCTAATAAAATCTACCAAGGTGATCAACAAGCTGTTAAAGATTTTATTAACTTCTTATCATCTGGTTCAAGTTTATCCAATCTTGATACTATTAAGTTATTGGGTATAGATTTAACAAAAAACACCCCATATATTGAGGTGCTTTCCATTCTTAAGAATTTACTTAAATTATCTAAATAATTTAGGCTTTAACAATAATGTCAACTTTTTTCTTATCACTTAGATAAGGTGAATATTTAACTATACCATCTACTTTAGCAAATAATGTATGGTCTCGCCCCATACCAACGTTTTTACCTGGATAAATTCTTGTACCTCTTTGACGGTAAATTATTTGTCCAGCTTTAATTTTTTGACCATCACCAATCTTTGCACCTAAAAATTTAGGGTTAGAATCTCGACCATTCTTAGTTGAACCTACTCCTTTTTTACTTGCAAAGAATTGTAAATTTATTAATTTTCAATTATATTTCATGTTTAATTCTCCAATTTGTTTTCAATTTCAATGTACTTAGGGTATTTTTTAGCTAATACCTTTAATTGCTGATAAGCTAAGTTTAGTTTATTAACATTTTCTTTTGTATAAGGCGAAATCAACTTTATTGAAATAGAAGTTTTTGATTTATTTACAACAAAATCAATTTCTTTTTTCTTAAACCATACAGGACAAGTGTACATAATGGTACTAATAGCACAGCAAATTAAATCATAATCTTTATCTTTTTTGCTATTGGCATGCCCAATGGCTTTTAATACATTTTTTGAATAAACAATTTTAGTCATTTATTTTGAATTAATTGATTTGATGACCAATTTAGTATATGGTTGACGGTGACCATATTTTCGTGTGTGATGTTTTTGACTAATATGGTGAATAACATCAATTTTACGTTGTTTACCATGTTTCAAAACTTCACACACTACTTCAGTATTTACTAAATAAGGGTTACCAAATTTATTGTCTACCATTAAAACTTTATTAATTTTAACTTTAGAACCAACTTCATTAGGTAATTTTTCAGTATAAATTTCACAATTTTCAGACACTAAGTATTGCTTAGAGCCAATTTCGATAATTGCAGTCATTATATCTCCTTATTCAATTAGACTCGTTTATCATTAGGTAATTATTTGAAAATAATTTTCAAACCCAGACAAGACGGTTGTATCAAAATGGAATACAACCCAAATATTATATAGATTATTTAAATAATTAATGAATAGTTGTATTTTTCTTGTTAGATGATTTTTCAATTATCTTCATCTCATGTTCGAACTTAGTTTGATCAATGTATTTTAGTTTATACAATCATTTAATTTCTTTTTTAGATTTTGATGATAAATCTGACTGCATATATTTGACTCTTATTTTTTTATATTTGCTAGTTTGAAAATAAAGATGTTGTGATTCTTTAAATAAACCAGGAAGAATAAAAGCTATGATTGCACCAAATATAGTGTCAGCAATAAATAGAATTAAACCAATTACTAAAAATGCAATAGCGGCACTAGTAGATAAACTAAAAT
Organism: uncultured Mycoplasmatales bacterium; assembly: GCA_964538585.1. Lineage (GTDB taxonomy): Bacteria > Bacillota_I > Bacilli_A > Mycoplasmatales > Mycoplasmoidaceae > Malacoplasma_A. Next base: position 25,507 of record CAZIEX010000002.1, read on the forward strand.
AAGGATAACTATCAGGATCATTTGAATCAAATTTTAATCCTGCTAGAGCAAATAGAACTGTACAAACGCAAAATATTAGGAAAATTGCTGCATAAATTAATCAACAAATATTTCGATATGTTGCTCTATTTTTTTGGTTGAAATGAATTTTTTGTAATTCATTTGCTTTTGTTTGAAATCAATTTTTAAAACTTTTTTTCATATTAATATGCTCTTGCAAAATAAACTAAATGAGTAGCTCTTTTCTTGGTAAAGAAACATAGTTTATTTTCATTTATTTCTTTAAGTATACATCTAGGTGTTGCACCAGTTATTTTTTTAAGCTCTTTTTCATCTTTTTCATCTCCACCTCATAAAGCAAGGATGAATTTTCCTTGCTTTAAAGCAGTTTCAAAATCTTTCATATTATCAACTGTAACAATTCGATTTTCTAAATTCTTTTTAGCTCGATCATATAGATTATTTTGGTATGAAGAAATTAGTTCTTGTAATTGAATGAATAACTTATCTATAGACATAGTTATTTTTTCTCTTGTATCACGACGATAAATAGTAATAGTGTTATTAGTTATATCATTAGGACCAACAATAATAGCAAATGGGACACCTTTTACTTCAACATCATTAATCTTATAACCAAAAGAATTATTTGAATTATCAAATATAACTTTATATCCTAAATTTTGAATCTTATCTTTTAAGTCATTACAAACATCAATAACTTTTGGTTCTTTACTAGCATTAATTGATAAGATAGCAAATTGTGGGTTAGCAATATCAAATGGTAAAACCAAACCATAATCATCACTATGAGTCATAATTAAAGCACCAATTAATCTTGTACTAGTTCCGGCAGAAGTTTGATAAACATATTGCTTTTCATTTTTACTATTTGTGAAAGTGATATCATAAGTCTTAGCAAAGTTATGATCTAAATCATGAGCAGTAGCACATTGAAGTGCTTGCCCATCTTGCATTAATGCTTCTAGAGTGAAAGTGTGATCTGCTCCAGCAAATCGTTCTCCAACTGTCTTTTCTCCACAAATAGTAGGAATTAATAAAAATTCATCTAGTAATTTGTGATATGCTTGAATCATATTCTCACACATTTTTTTAGCTTCAGAATGATCAGAATGAATAGAATGCATTTCATGTCAATAAAATTCACTGGTTCTTAAGAAAGGTCTAGTATTTTTTTCAGCTCTAAACACATTACATCATTGATTTACTTTAACTGGCAAATCTTTATAAGAAGTAACTATTTTTTTAAAGTATTCACAAAATAAAACTTCACTAGTAGGACGAATAACATAAGGGTTCACTAGTTTTTCATTACCTTTATTTTCTACTAAAAACACTTCAGGAGCAAATCCAATTACATGTTCTTTTTCTTTAATAAAGTCACTATAACGAATAAAAGTAGGTAAAGCTATATTTTGAATCTCAAGTTTGCTAAAAATATTATTTAGATAATTTTGAATAGATGATCATATTTCTCAAGCTTTTGGTTGAAAAATAATTTCACCTTTAATTGATGAATATAACGCTAAATTAGCTGCAGTAATTAAGCTAGTGTATCAATCAGCAAAATTAGTTGCACGTGGTATGATTTGTTTGGGAGATTTATTATTAACCATAATAAAAACTTATTTTTATTATATATTTAAGATAAATTAAGCTTTAAAAGACGATTAAGTTCAACAACATATTCAAGTGGTAATTCATCACTAAATGGTTTAATAAAGCCTAAAACAAGCAGCTGTTTAGCATTATTTATATCAATACCACGAGATTGTAAATAGAATAATTTTTCTTTATCCAAATCAGAAATTTTTGCTTCATGATTTAAAATGGCAGTTTTGTTTTTGATTCTTTCTGTTGGATAAGTATCACTTTTAGATTTACTATCTAAAATCAATGTATCACAAACTACATCTGCTATTGCATTTGTGGCATTTTTACCAATATCTACCAAACCACGATAACTAGCATCTCCACCATTATGAGCAATAGATTTTGAAATTATTTGTGATCTTGTATTTTTGCCTAAATGAATCATTTTAGCTCCAGTGTCTTGAGTCATATTTTTATGAGAAATGGCAACTGAAATACATTTACCAACAGCATTATCTCCTTTTAAAATACAACAAGGATATTTCATATTAATTTCTGAGCCTAAATTACCATCAATTCATTCCATCGTACCATTAGTTTCAACAATTGCTCTTTTAGTAACTAAATTAATAACATTATTTGATCAATTTTGAATGGTTGAATAACGACAATGAGCATTTTTGTTCACAAAAATTTCTACTACTGCAGCATGTAAATTATTTTTATCATATATTGGTGCAGTACAACCTTCATTGTAATGAACATAACTATTTTCATCAACTATGATTAGTGTTCTTTCAAATTGACCAACAGATTTGGTGTTGATCCGAAAATAAGCTTGAATTGGTTGATCAAGTTTGGTATTTTTAGGAATATAAACAAATGATCCACCTGATCATACTGCTGTATTTAGTGCAGCATATTTATTGTCAAGATGTGAAACCAATTTACCAAAATATTTTTTAACTAATTCTGGATATTCTTTAATTGCTGTTTCAATATTAGTGAAAATTACATGTTTATTAATTAGTTCTTGTTTTAATTTGCTATAAACTGTTTCTGAATCATATTGATTATGAGAACCAGAAAAATATTTAGCTTCATTTTCAGGAATATTTAATTTCTTAAAAGTATCACGAATTTTTTTAGGAACATCTTTTCAAGATGTTTTGTAATATTCTTCACCTAAACTAGAAGCATAATAAATGTAATTATCAAAATTAATTTGTTTTAAGTTAGGACCTCATTTAGGATTTTTTAACTTTAAAAAACTTTTATATGCTTCTAGTCTTTTTTCAAGCATTCATTTTGGTTCATTTTTTAATTTGGAAATAGTTTTAATAGTTTCAACATTAAGCCCAGGTTTTAAAACTATTTTTGTTTGTTGTAGATTATTTCTTTTCATAACTTAAAATAGTTTGCTTGATAGCTTCAATACCTACTTTCGCACAATTAATACGATTAGCTTGTTGGTTTACTTTTTCATATAAATACATTGTGTCTAGTAATTCTTCATCATATGGTTCTTTATTAATCATTGCTAGATAGTTATCAATGATTTTAATAGCTTGATCAATTGTCTTGTTGATTAGTAATTCTGACATTAAATCAGTTGATGAAGTACATATAGCACACCCAATACCTCCAAACTTAATGTCTTCTATTTTTTTGTTTTTGATAAAAACAAAAGCAGTTATGTTATCAATACAAGAAGCAGTTGATGAATTATAAGAATGATAATTGTGTAATTTTTTAGCATCATTTAGATCAATTTGACATGTAGGATTTTCATAATGATCAATAATGATTGCTCGCATAAATTCTGGATCACGATTAAAAGATGACATGTTTTAATTCATCTCCTTTCTTGTATGCTTTTAATGCTTTAACTAAGCAATCAACATCATGTTTGGTTGTATAGAAATATAGTGATGCTCTTACTGCATCTGAAACATGAGTAACTTTATGTGAAAGTTTAGCACAAGATAAACCAGAACGAACAATTATTCCTTTTGTTCCTAAATAGTTTGCTAAATCTTGAGAACCACAACCTTTGATATTGAAAAAAATGATTGGATATTTTGCTTCAGGGTTGTAGTATTCAAGATTTTTAATGGATTTGAATTGCTCATTAACATATTGCTTTAGTTCTAATTCATGTTTATGAATGTTATCTCAACCAATTTTGTTTAGATAATTGATAGTTTCACCTAAACCAATAATTCCAGCAACATTACTTGTTCCACCTTCAAATTTATCAGGAATAGTTGCATATGTAAAACCATTTTCATCAACTATTGCATTCATACCTCCACCAAATTTCAATGGTTTAATTTTTTGTGCTCATTTTTTATTGATATAACATACACCTATACCAGTAGGTCCGGTCATTTTATGACCGCTAAATACTAAAAAATCAATATCAGTATTTGATAGATCATATTTTACATGAGGAATTGCTTGGGTTGCATCAACTACAACAGTAATATTTGGATTAATTGCTTTAGCCTTTTTAGCTATATAGCTAAAATCTAATTCATAACCTAAGATATTACTAATATTACAAAAAGTAATAATTTTGGTTTTTTTTGTAATTTTTTTTATGAAATCTTCTTCATTAGGAAAAGCATTACTAGATACATAAACTAATTTAGTATTTTTTAGATCACACATTTCTTTTCAAGGAAGTAAGTTAGATGTATGTTCATCATAAGATAAAATTATTTCTTCACCAGGTTTTACAAAGTCAAGTAAACCGTGAGCAATAAGATTCAAAGATTCAGTTGCTCCACTAGTAAAAATGATTTCATTAGGAGTGACATTTAATAATTTAGCAACTATATTACGAGATTTGTCAATTGCTTTTAAAGTCTTATAAGCAAACATTGAATCATTATTATGTGGACTAGTTGATAATTTAAAATAATAATCTTCAATTGCTTTAACCATATACTTATTTTTTAAACTTGTAGCTGATGAATCTAAATAAACAATTTTAGGATTGAATTTAAATCAAGGAAAATCTTTGCGAATTTCATTTACTTTTTTATCATTCATAAGTTATATCATCTCCTTTATTTTTGCTTTTATTTTTGCTTTATAGTTTACTTTTTTATCGTTAATAAATTCTAGTGAATTTAATTCACTATCAAGCAATATTTGAATTGCTTGTTTTTGATCATAACCTTTTGATTGCAAATAAAACATTTTCTGGTGATCAATTTTGGTGATTTTAACAGCATGATTAACATTAACTTGATTGTTATTAATTGCCAAAATAGGAGTTGTATTAATTTCACATAAATTACTAAATAAAAATCCATTAATTTTTTGATTAGCAACAACATTTTTTATATGTTTATCTACAACTATTGTTCCGTTCAAATAAATCTTAGCATCATTATTTGCAAATAGTTTAGATTCCATATCTAATTGTGCATTAGATGATAAATGAAAATTTAGGTTAAATTTATGCTTATTTTTATCACATACAACAAAAACAAAAAGTTGTAATTTAATATTTTTTAAAATATTAAATTTGATATTTACATCAGTGTTTTTATCATCAATATCAAACAAAAATAAATTAGTGTTATTTTCAACATTAATTGTTTTATTTTCTATTGAATTGCAAATCACTGTTTTAAAATTTGTAGGTGTCATGAATTACCTTTTTTTGTTCATAATTTTTGTATCCATCTTTTTTAATTTCTTCAATTAGTTCATAATCACCTATTTTGGCTATTTTATTGTTAGCTAAAATGATCACTTTATTAGGTTTTAAAATTTTAAAAAAATCAAGATCGTGGGAGACAACAATAGTGATATGTTCTTTCCGAGTTGTGTTGATATATTTTTCAATGGTTCTAGTAGCATCAACATCTAGTCCAGCATCAATTTCATCTAGTAATAAAACTTGTGAATTTAGCAATTGTGATTGGATAATTTCATTTTTCTTTTTTTGCCCACCACTAAATCCAACATTAACATCATGCGACAATAATGATTTATCTAAAGATAAATCATCAAAAAGATTATTAATTTTTTTATAGACATCAACAAATGATACTTTAGGATTGTGAATACGAATAATATCTTTAAAAAATTCAATCATCGGTACTCCTTCTAGTTCAACAGGAGTCTGATCAATGTAGAAAAATCCCATTCTAGCAATATCATAAGTTGATTTTTTAGTAATATCTATGCCATTAAAAATGATAGAACCATCAACAACTTTTGTGTTAAAATGATGCATAATTGTTTTTAGTAAAGTTGATTTACCTGCACCATTTGGACCAATTAAAGCAATGCAATCACCATTTTGGCAATCAAAATTAATTTTTTTAAGGATGGATTTTTCACCAATGTTAATAGATAAATTTTTAACTATTAATTTATTATTCATGATCTTTTTGTATTATATAATACATCTAATTTGTATATGTATGAAAAACGCTCGTAAACTTTTTATTACATCATTATCTTTAACTGCAACTGCGTTAATGATTGCACCAATTGCTACTAGTTGTAGCAATGCTTATGCTAATTTGAATATTGTTGACCGAGGAGATGGAACATATTTTGCATCAGCAAGTAATAGTGCTCTTAGCTTGAGCTTTGATGAACAAGTAACTAATACAATGCTTAATTCAAGTGGTTATAGTGCATTCAAAGATCAATATGCTAATCAACTTTTATACAATTGATATAAAGGTGTAGTTGATGAAGGTAAAATTCAAAGTTTTAAAGATAATTGATCTGAATGAACTGATGACATTGATGATGATTATGATGATCAAGTACAATCTTACAAAGATAGTCATGGAAGTAGTTGAAGATACTATTTCCAAAATGAAGTTTTAGATCCAAATGGAGGAACTGAAGCATCTTGAAAATACCAACAAATGGTTTCAAAAATTAGAGATGCTATTTCTGACCTAGTATTTGCAAAAGACTATTTAGCTTATGCTGCTAATCCATGTGGTTTTAATACTAAAGTTGATATTTTTGATCAAACAACTTTCAATGATGCTTCTAGTTGAAAAAACATTGATTTTTATGCGCAAGCATCAGGTGGTAGTCTTAATAATACAGAGGATGATGTTTACTCACAAATTCAAAAAGCTACTTTTGAATTATGAACAGCACAAGATCATCCGATTTCTGTAGCAATGAGTTTATGAGAATATGCTGCTCCAGATGCTGGAATGAGATCAATATATTCAGATTACGTTCCTAATAACTCTTCATCAGGAACAAGTACTGTTGGTGTTACTGATGATGACGATGATGATGATGAACTTGTACCAACATATGAAGTTCCTGCTTTTCCTGAATTTGATGGTTCATCTTTAAATGCTAATGGAAAATTCTATATGCTTATGAGTGCTATTAAAAATAGCTCATCAGCATGTTTAGATTCTAATGGATTTATCAATTTTAGCAACATTAGTTCCTTCACTGATGATAGTGATATCAGCATGATTGTTAGTGCTAATACTGCTTTCACTGATTTAGATCAATATTTTGCTGGAGCAGTTGCTAGTTTATGAAATACAAGTGGTGCAGCAGCAAGTGGTTTATTACCATACAATATTGATTACACTATTCCTGATCAACAGTCAGATACAGATATTTTATCTAACTTCTTCTTTAAATCTAATGATGATCGAATCTTTAGTACAACTTCTGCAAATACTTTAACATCATTAGGTGAAAACTTAGCTTCATTAGCAGCTAACGGTTATGTTTTAAATTTAGCTGATAATTTTAAATATGTTGAAGATGGAAACAAATCAGGTGGTGATTTATCAACAGGTGTAGGTTCTAGTACTTTCCATAGTTTGATTTTTAATCCTGATAGTTATTACCCATTTGATTATTATGGCAATCTAGATAGTGAAGGTGGAGTACAATTTGTTGTTGGTGGGTTAAGATTACTAATTGGTGATTCAAGTAGCAATGCTAGTCCATATGTATTAATTCGTGATACTTATGGTGTTCATTTAGTAGCAATAAATGGTTTAGAAACTTATGATTCTGTAAATGGTTTTCAAAGTGGATATTTGTTACAACCAGCTAGTGATGATAACAATAATACTGAACCACTATCTCAAGAACGTGAAAATTATTTATTAAAAGCGCAGTATCTTGCTCAACAAAATGGTTTGATGGAAGGAAGTGGTATAGATATTGCTTCTGCTATTAAAACTTATTTTGAATCAAATATGGATGATGTTATCATTATGATGGCTCATGATCAAACTCAAGATAGTGAAGGTAATGTAATTTTTGATGACTCTAAACTTGTTCAATCTGCTGATCGTGATACTTTATATGATTTAATTAGTGCTGGTAATGCATATTTCTTATTACAATTAATGGTAACAGATTTTAATTCTGCTAATTCAAAATTGTTGTCAGATAAGATTACTAATGTAACTAATTCTTTAATTTCTCGTAGTGATGAATTCAAAGGAAATAATGCTTCAAATTGAAGCAATTGCTTAAGCTTAGCATATCCATTTACATTAGAAAATGCTAGTTCAGGTGATTCAACTATTTTGCAAAATACAACATTCTATGATGTTTCTAAATTTGCTTTATGAGTTAATCTTGGCAGTTGAAATTCATCAACTACATCTGATAGTAATTTAAATCTAGGTGAAGATACTTGAGCTGGTTCAGTAGGACTAACTATTAATTTTTATGGTGATAATAATTCAATTGAATCTTATAAAAATGAATTTGTTAGTGCATTAAATACTCTTGCTAAAAATGATGAAATAACTCCATATATTGAAAAATCAATTCCAGGTAGTTTATCTGAACATATTTATCCTGAATGGGATGATACATATTTCTTTGCTAATGGTATATATATGGCAATGAATGCATATGGTTCACAATCTGATTTTGCCAATTCAGTTAAATTAAAAGCAATGGAGAAATATGCAGAGGATAAATTAGGTATTACAGTAAATTCTGAAAATGGAATGACTCCTGATTTTTCTAGTGCTTCAGATGCTGTAAAAATTGCAGTTACATCTTTATACTACACTGATAAATTATTTACTACTTCAACTCCATTGTCATACTATGTATCACAATCACAAGCTGAGAGTTTTAGTAATACAAGTGATTACACTGATTTTTTAATTGATGAATATGACAAAACTTTTGATAATAATTTTACATCAACTGCAAGCGATGATTTAGTATCATTATGAACATATATTGATGCAATAGCTTATTTGGTTGATAATGATTATGCAAATTTAATGGATCAATTGCAATCTGTTGTTAACTGAGGAACAGAGGCTGATATTGTTTGAGGAACTTGAGATAACAACTGTAATGCTAGTGCATTCAATAACAATGATAGCACATTAAGTCAAGTTTATGGATGACAAAATAACTATATGGGTATGTATGACAATACATATTTAGGTGGAAGTAACTCATCTACCCCAACAAGTTATGCATCTAATCCAGCATATTATCATTATGCACCAATGAATAGTTCAACTATTGGAATGGGTTATATGGGATTAGTTACTACTAATGAAAACACTTCAAATTTAACTGATCAATTAAAGAGTGCTTTATTTACTGATACATATAAAACTAAATATACTACTTCAGGTACAACAACTTCACATTTAGGCGGTTGAGTTAAATATGGTAATGATATAAATGATTTAATTACATACATTCAAAATAATTATTCATCAGTTTATGATATTCAAACCTTAGTTACAAATTTACAATCTGCTAACAATAGTCAAAACTTCATTCAAGCAGTTTGCAATCATGTAAGTCAAACTACTTTTGGATCTGATGATCCTGAATTAGCATGTGGTTATTCAGCTGGTGAATCAATTCCTCCAGAAGTTTTAAAAGGTCGTTTAATTGGTGGAACTCAAACTTATAATGGTGTTTCAGTTGATTATGATTCAGAAGGTTGAGGATTACAATGATATGAAGATAATTATGGAACTGAAGTTTCAAATATGTTTACTAGATATGGTGACAGTGCCGGACCAGTTGAATTATGAAATGGTTATGATCAATCACATGCCATTAGTGATGATGATTTAGGATTGACTAGATTGGCCGTTATTCAATTAAATTCTAATGATGTTTCTGATGCATCTACTTTACAACAGGCATTATCTACTGATAGCAATGTTCAACAAGAACTTATGTATTTATTAGCTGCACAATTTGCTGCTAAGTCAAATATTCAATCTCGAGCTATTAGTGATGTTATTGCTGTTGAATATGATGGAAATAAATTAACAGTTTTTGATCGTCGTTTAAATGATGATCTAGGTGCAACTTGAGTTAATGATTATCAAACAACTAATTAATATTTAAAACTTTAGTGATTAAATAGAATTAAAAAGCTAGATATCATGTATCTAGCTTTTTACTTATTACAACTAAATTAATTACTTCTTATTTTTCTTTTTCTTAGCCACATAGTAGGTTCCAAATCCAATTCCACCTACTGCAAGTACACCTGATCCAACTCCTAGACCTACTGCCAACCCTACATTAGAATTTGAACTTGGTTCAGGAGTATAACCAGCAATTGTACATCCATCGATTCCTAATGCTACACGTTTTTCATAGTATGTGCTTTCTCATCCTTCTGGAACATGAATAATCACAGATGAGGATTTATTTAAAATTCAATTTGGGTCTAGATCTAAATTATCAAATGAAGTTGTTCATTTTAATGCTATGTCAGTTGTATATTCTCCATTAAAAGCACTATCCCCAATACTAGTAACATTATCAAGGATCTCAATTGAACTTAAATTATGACATCCTTCGAAAGCATAAGTCCCAATTTCAGTTATGGTATAAGTAGTGTTTGAATTAGATGGTGTATAAGTTGAAGATATGTTTAATTCTAAGGTCATCCAATTAGTAAAGCGCTTGATATAGTTGCACTTGTACTACCTTCTTCATAAAATAGTACAACTTGACTACCATCTTGAAGATAATTACATCCCAAAAAATTCTTAAGTTCAGTAGTATCAGTTAATTGTGATATTAGAAGTATCGGTTAGTTTATTTGATATTGTATTATTTGTTGATTTAATTTGGTTTTGATTATTGTTAGAAATCAAACCTTCAGCTAGAGAGCCAGCACAAATTAATAAACTACTTGCCCCCCCCTAGTAATTTTCAACAATTTTTTGTTGATAAATTTTTCATTTTGATAATTATGGTAATTCACACCAATTATAATTTATATAGTATATAGTATGAAAACTAAGATTGTAAAAGATTCATTTGGTGAAAAAAAAGTCCCTTTTGATAAATATTGAGGTGCTCAAACTCAAAGAAGTTTAGAAAATTTTACCATCAATAATGAAAAAATGCCTATAGATCTAATTTATAGTATTACTCTAATTAAGAAATCATGTGCTATTGCAAATTACAAAAGTAAAAAAATATCTAAAGATAAATGTGATTTAATTACTAGTGTTTGTGATGAAATATTGAATCACAAATTAGATGATAATTTTCCATTATCTATTTGACAAACAGGTAGTGGTACTCAGACTAACATGAATGTTAATGAAGTAATTGCTTTTAGAGGAAATGAAATAATCAAAAAACAATTAATTCATCCTAATGATGATATTAATATGTCTCAATCATCAAATGATGTATTCCCTACAGCTATTCATTTAACAATAGCTTTATTGACAAAGTCAAAATTACTTCCTTCTTTAGATTTACTAATTAGTGAGTTTAAAAAAATTCAAAATAAAAACAAAAATGTGATTAAAGTTGGACGCACTCATTTACAAGATGCTACTCCCATTAGTTTAGGACAAGAGATTTCAGCATGAACATCAATGTTAATCAATAGCAAAAAAATGATAATTGATAATCTAAAATATATTTATCAAATTCCTATTGGTGGAACAGCAGTAGGAACAGGAATTAATACACCTAAAAATTTTGATAAGTTAGTTTGTGATGAACTTAGCAAAATTACTCAAATTAAATTTATTCCTATTGATAATAAATTTCGTGGATTAAGTTCAAAAGATGCAGTATCCATGTATCACTCTTCTTTAAAAGTATTGGCCGAAAGTTTGATGAAAATTGCTAATGATATTCGTTGATTATCATCAGGACCTAATTGTAATATTGGTGAAATCAATATTCCACAAAATGAGCCTGGTAGTTCTATTATGCCAGGAAAAGTAAATCCAACTCAATGTGAATCAATGATGATGCTATGTATTCAAGTTATTGCTAATAACTTAACTGTTACTATAGGGAATACTCAAGGTAATTTCCAATTAAATACTTTTATGCCTATGATTATTTATAATGTTAATCAATCAATCCAATTGTTGTCTGATGGTATGAATTCTTTTAGAACTAAATGTGTTTTTGGAATAACCCCTAATTTACATATGATTCAAGAACATTTAGATCATAACTTAATGTTGGCTACATCTTTAAACACTAAAATAGGATATGATAAAGCATCATTTATAGTAAAAAATGCAGTTAAAAATCATATTTCACTAAAACAATCTGCAATCCAATCTGGTTATTTAACTTGTGATGAATATGACAAAATAGTTGATCCTAAAAAAATGATCTAAATTATTTTAGAGACAATTTCTAAAAA
>CAZIEX010000003.1:0-36212 GCA_964538585.1 uncultured Mycoplasmatales bacterium
CTTGCCCCCCCCTAGTAATTTCCAGCAATTTTTTGTTGATAAATTTTTCATAACATAAATATTATACACAAAACCATAGAAAGTAACATTAGTTTTATCAGTCAATATACTTATATATATATATAATCTAATTAATTTTATGATATAATCTTTCAGAAAGAAACCTATTATGTTAGTTAAATGCCCTCATTGTCACAATGATGTTAAACTCACTTATTCATCGACTCAACAAACTGTAATAATAGGTTTATTATTTTTAGGACTATTTTTTGGAATAGTTTATTTATGTTTTGCTAGAAAACGTACTTGTTCTTGTTGTGGATGTTATGTAAAAAAAGCATAATCACTTGGTTTTTCAAGATGAAGAGTATGTAAGATGAAATTAATAAAGCAATAAAGTGACTTTAACTTTGATAAAAAGACTAAAAGCTTAAATTTTTTCAATAATTTTTATATTTGAATAACCGTCTTTTTTAAGATCATTAATTTCAGTTTTTAGTTCATTATTTTCTTTTTTTAATTGTTCAATTGTAAGTTTTAAAGAATCTATTTCTTTAGTATAAGCATTTTTATTTGCTTCAAGATCTTTGTAGAATTTTTTCACATTTTCAATGTATTCAATAACTTCATCAAAAAAGCTATCAACATCTACAGGATCATAACCAGCATGAATTTTTGAGTTGAATTTTTTGTTTAAAATAATGTTTATTTTGTCATCAAAATCAAAATTAATAGACATAAATATAATGTTAATAATATTTTAATATTATGGGAAGCAAATATAGTAAAAATGTTTATAGTTCTTCAATTGATGATAAAACCAAAGAAAGATTAATAAAAAAGTTATCATTAGAGTGCGATTCCAAAGAAATTAATAGAGGTATTTTGTTTAAATACAAAAATTCTTCTATCTCAATTTTTGAAACTAACAAAATATTAATTCAATCTAAAAATGTTGTTGGGATTGTTAAAGAACTAAATCTTCCATTTGTTAAATATGAAAAAGATAATTTTGCAGATTCTAATCAAAGCAATAAAAATAATGAGTTAGAAGAATACATTGGATGCGACGAAGTCGGTGTAGGTGATTATTTTGGAGGAATTGTCTGTGCTAGTGTTCAAGTTAATAAAGATAACAAACAAAAATTACAATCACTGCATATTGATGATTCTAAAAAACTTAGTGATGAAGAAATTAATGTATTAGCACCAAAGATTATGAAACTTTGTAATTTTAATGTTGCTGCATTTACTCCTGCTCAATACAATGACTATTATAATTCTTATCCAAATGTTAATACCATAAAAACTATTTGTCACAACACAAATATTGTCCAAATGCAAAAAGAAAATATTGAAAAAAACAAAGGACATATTACTGTTGTTATGGATCAATATTGTCCACCAGAAAAATACTTAAATCATTTAAAATCTTTACATCAAAAAATTTATCCCATTTTACAAAAGGTAGATATTTTTGAAACTAAAGCAGAATCCAAATATATAGCAGTTGCAGCTGCTAGTATATTAGCTAGATATTTCTTTTTACTCCAAATAAAAGATTTAATTGAATTTATTAATAAAACAGCTGGTTTAAAATTAAAGTATTTACCTCTTGGTGCTTCTAATGAATTCAAAATAAAAAAAGTTATTGATATGATTTTAGATAAAACAAAAGATAAAGCAATCTTACGTTATTTAATTAAATTAAACTTTAAAAAAATATAATTTTTATATGGTTAATTCACTATATAAAAATAGAACATCTACCCGTTCTTATACTGAAGAAAAAATATCGCAAAATATCATTGATGATTTAAAGGAAGTTATAAATTTGTCTCCTACATCAATGAATTGTCAAGCATTTAGTGCTATTTTTGTTACTGATGATAAATTAAAAGAAAAACTAAAAGAATGTAACTTTAATAACAAGCATGTTGCTGCTGCTCCATTAGTTATTGTATTTTGTGCTGATTATAATAGAAATATTGAAGCTTTTAAGCAACACAGCAATGCAAATAAGTTGGATGGTTTTGACCAATTTATAGTTGCAGTGGTTGATGCAATTATTGCAGCAGGTAATGTTCATTATGCTGCTACTGAAATGGGTTTAGGCACTTGCTTTTTAGGAGGGATTCGATTAAATGCTAAAAAAGTTAGTGAAATATTAAATCTTGATGGTAAATGTATGCCTATTCTAGGTTTAACAGTAGGATATCCTAAAAACAAAGTTCCATTTCGTCCTAAAATTAACAAATGTTATGACAATAACCAATATTCTTTAGAAACTATAAGAGAAGAATTAAAAAAATATGACTCTGTAATGAGCAAATATTACAAAGACATATTTAATTTGGACACAAATTTTACAAAAATTGTTTCTGAACAATTAGGTAAAGTTATTGATCCACAACAAATTGAAGTTATAAAAGAACTATTTTTAAATAAATAGTTATTTGTTACGTTTTTCAATACGTTTTTCTAATACTTTAAGATATTGAGCATATCTTTCTTTATTAGGTAAATAATACTCAGGCATATCTTGATTGTAATATTCACGTTTTTTTAATCAAGAATTTTGACGGTATTCATTTCATTCTTTTTCATCCATTTTTAGAATTTCTTCAGATGTAATACTTAGTTTATTTAGTGTTTTAGGCATAATACTTAATTATATATTAAGATTTTTGCATATTTTAATAGATAATTACTATGTTTTTGAGTAATTACATTTATATAATATTTTTGTATGAAAAAATTACAAGGTACAAAAACAGAACAAAATTTGCTAACTGCTTTTGCAGGTGAATCTCAAGCAACTAACAAATACACTTATTATGCTTCTGCAGCAAAAAAAGAAGGATATGTTGAAATTGCTAACATTTTTACTGAAACTGCTGGAAATGAACGTGAACATGCTAAAGTTTGATTTAAACTACTACACAATGGTAAAGTTCCTTCAACTTTAGAAAATTTAAAAGATGCAGCAAAAGGTGAAAATTATGAACATACACAAATGTATGCTCAATTTGCTAAAGAGGCTAAAAAAGAAGGATTTAATGATATTGCTCGATTATTTGAATTAGTTGGCAAAGTTGAAAAGCGTCATGAAGAGAGATACTTAAAATTTGCTAAAAAAGTAAAAGATAAAAAAGTATTTAATTCTCCTAAAGCAAGACTATGAATTTGTTTAAATTGTGGAACTGTTATTTCTAGTAAGACTGCTCCTATTAAATGTCCTACTTGTAGTCATCCACAAAGCTACTTTGCTCCATATAGAGAAGAAGAATAATTTTTTGTGAATTTAAGTAAAAAAACATAAAATAAAATTGTGGGTTACAAGCTCACCATTAGTAAAGTTATCAACAATAAAACCACATCATAGTAGTTTTATTGTTTTTTTATATAACTAAAACAATTTTAGTTGCATTATAATTCTTGAAATTTAATATTGCGATTTTGATGATTACTAAACTTTTATTTACTAAAGTAATATAAAATATCTACATATGTCTAATATTAAACAAAAATATTATGTAACAACTCCAATTTATTATGCTTCTGGTAAACCGCATATTGGGCATGCATATACTACAATTTTAGCTGATACATATGTAGGATATAAAAAATTGTTAGGTAATGATGTTTTATTTCTTACTGGAATGGATGAACATGGACAAAAAATAGCCGAAAAAGCAAAAGACCAAGGTATGGGTGTTCAAGAATTTGTTAATAATATTGCACAAGATTTCAAATCTCTATGATCAGAATTATTAATTGATTATGATTGTTTTATTCGCACAACTGATGAGAAACACATAGGTGTTATTAAACAAGTTTTTGATAAATTATATGAGAATAAAGAAGTATATTTAGGACATTGAGAAGGATTATATTGTGTTCAATGTGAAGAAAATTATAAATTATCAGATTGTATTAAAAAAGATAGTGAATTATATTGTAAAGTTGGACATAAAATTCAACAAAAACATGAAGAAACTTATTTCTTAAAACTTAGTGAAAAGCAAACATGATTAGAAAATTTATATAGAAAGAATGAAGATTTTATTATTCCTATTGAGCGTAAAAAGGAAATTTTTAATAATTTCATTATTCCTGGTATTGAAGATTTGTCAATAACTAGAACTGCAATTGAATGAGGAGTACCTACAAACGTTAATCCCAAACATGTTTTGTATGTTTGAATTGATGCATTAATGACTTATTTGAGTGGTATAGGATATTTGCAAGATAATGATAATTTATATAGAAATTTTTGAGCAAATAAAGAAGCGAAAAAGATTCATTTTATAGGAAAAGAGATCACACGTTTTCATGGCATTTATTGACCTATTCTACTTCATGATTTAAATCTAAATCTTCCTTCACAAATTGTTTCACATGGTTGAATTATTACTAAAGAAGGCAAAATGTCTAAATCCCTAGGTAATGTTATAAATCCATTTGAATTAATCAATAAGTATGGTTCAGATTTTTTAAGATATTTTTTGATTAAAAATATAAAAATCAATAGTAATGGAGTTTATAGTGAAGATTTAGCTATAGAAACATATAATGCTGATTTAGCCAATAATTATGGTAATTTCATATCAAGATCTTTAGGAATGATCAACAAATATAACAATGGAATTGTACCTAAAATAGAGATTAAGAATTTAGAAAATGATGAATTACAAATCATTATTCAAATAAAGAAATTAATTAATAGGATTAATAAACTAGTTGATAATTATGACTTTTCATTGCTAGTTGAAAACATTATTGATATTTGTAACCTAGGTAATCAATATATTGAGAATATAAAACCATGAAATTTATTTAAGAATAAACAATTTATCAAATTAAATAATTTTCTTAATATTGTTTTTAATTTGTCTTTGTTTTTAACTTGAATTTTATCACCTATATTAAAATCAGGAACTAATCAAGCTTTTGATCAGCTAGGAATTGAAAAACAAATATCTTTTACATCATCCTTCGATTTAAATAAGTTTGCTAATCATAAAGTAAATACATCAATACCAATTTATCAACGAATTAAGAAGTAATTATTTAATTAATTCTTAAAATATAAATAATATGCGTTTTTTAAGGGTATTTTTGCATTACTTAGGGTTTCCTTTTGTTTTATTATCATTTGGTATAAAATTTTTAAGAATTAAAGGAAAATACCAAAAATATAAGAACAATCCTAGCAGTTATCCATTAGAGGAAAGGTATTATGCCGTTTATAAATTAGCAAAAAAGGCCATATATTTAAAAAATTACAAAATATACACTAGTGGTTTTGATAAAATCCCAACAACACCAGCTTTGTATATTGCTAATCATAAATCTTCAGCTGACCCATTAATGTTATTTGTGAAATTGTATGAAAATAGAAAAATACCTTATTTTCAATTTATTGCTAAAATTCAAGCTAGTAAAGGAAGAATAGGTTATGCTCTTAAATTGATTGATACTATTTTTATTGACCGTGATAATTTCCGTGAAACTTATGAAATGTATCAAAACAAAATTAACCCAATTAAAGATAAAAGATCAATTGTTTTGTTTATTGAAGGTACACGAGTATATGAACAAAACAAGTTAGGAAATTTTCATTCAGGTTCTTTACAAATTGCATACAAAAATTTAATTCCTATTATTCCACTTGTTATTTATGGTTCAAGTGGATCAATGCTTGATGATAAAGATAGATCTTTTTCTAACCGTCATAAACAAATTTTCATCAGTTGTTTAGAAAAAATATCACCTCATCAGTTTTCAACATCTAATATAGTTAGTTTTTCTTCATCTTTAAGAGAGAAGTTTCAAAAAGAAATAACTCGTATTGATAATATTGTTCAAAAAGCACCAAAAAAATATATAGAAGATCCTACAGAAATATTTGATCATCTTGATCAACAAGATGAAGAAAAAAGGTATTAGTTATGAAACAATATTTGCAATTACTTCAATACATACTTGATAATGGGCGTAAAAGACACAACCGTACAGGAATTGATACAATATCAACTTTTGGATATCAAGTATCTTATGATTTAGAAAATAATTTTCCATTATTAACAACAAAGAAAGTTTATTGGAAAGGAATAGTTACTGAACTATTATGATTTATTAAAGGTGATACAAATATTAAGTATCTAGTTGATAATAATTGCAATATCTGAAATGATTGACCATTTGAAGTTTACAAAAATTCATCTGAATATAAAAATGAAACCATTCAAGAGTTCGCTATTAAAATTAGAGAAAATGTAGAATTTGCTAAAAAATGGGGTAATTTAGGCCCAGTATATGGAAAGCAATGAAGAAATTTCAATGGATTTGATCAATTAAAATGATTAATTAATGAAATTAAAACTAATCCAAATTCGCGTCGACTTATTATAAGTGCATGAAATCCTAATGATATTCAAAAAATGGCTTTACCTCCTTGCCATTCTTTATTTCAATTTTATGTTGAAGATAATAAATACTTATCTTGTCAATTGTATCAAAGGTCAGCTGATGCTTTTTTAGGTGTCCCATTTAACATTGCTTCTTATAGTTTACTAACTTATATTATTGCTGATATTACCGGTTTAAAACCTAAAAAATTGGTTCACACATTTGGGGATTTACACATTTATGAAAATCATCTTGAGCAAGTGCATACTCAATTACAAAGACAACCTAAACAACCACCAAAATTAATTATTAAAAATCATCATCAAAATATTGAAGATTATGAAATATCTGATTTCAAAATTATTGATTATGACCCATATCCAGTAATTAAAGGGAAAGTAGCGGTTTAATTTATGATTTCAATGATTTGATGTGAAGATAAAAAACATGGTATAGGTATTAACAATGCATTACCATGAAAAATTAAAGATGAAATGGATCATTTTAGAGAAACAACAATAAATCAAATTGTTGTTTGTGGTGAAAAGACATATGCATCTTGAGGTGGTAGGCCACTAAAAAATAGAACTAATATTGTTTTAACATTAGATAAAAATTTTAAATCAGACGAATGCATAGTTTATTATGATATTAATCAACTAATCAATGATTATAAAGATAAACACATATTTATTATTGGTGGTAAATCAATCTATAATGCATTCTTCCCCTTTGCTGATGAATTAATAATTTCAACATTAAAACAAGAGTATGAATGCAATATGTTTATGGAATTTGATTTATCTGATTTTAACAAAACTAAGACAGTTGATCATGAATTATTTACTATAAACTATTATCAACGAAAAAAATAAAACTTATAATTAAGTATTCATGTCTGATTCTTCTATATTTAACTTAAAGCTAAGAGATTTTCAGGGTCCATTAGATTTATTAGATTCTCTAATACGTGAAAGAAAAATGGATATTTTAGATCTTGATGTTGCTGCAATTGCTGAGCAATATGCTAATTTTGTTAATAGTCAAATTGATACTATTTCTATTGATGAAGCAAGTGAATATTTAGAAATGAGCACTTATTTATTACAACTTAAGTCTAAAAAAGTAATCCCTTCTGAAAATATTGTTGGTAATGATTCTTCATTTGAGTATGAAAGAGATAAATTAATTCAAAGGATTATTGAATATCGTAAATATAAAGAAGTAGCTCAAGCAATGTTGCAAAAAAGAGAGCTTCGTTTAGCTAAATTTTCTAAAACTTCTAGTGATTTTGAAGAATTTGAACCTGATACATTAATAATAGAATCACTACCTAACCAAATAGACCCAAAGAAATTATTTAATGCTTTAAATTTAGCTTTTGAAAGATATCGAATGCATCTTTACACTCAAAAAAAGATTATTGTTCAAGAATTATCAATTGCTGAAGTTGAAGAAGAATTATGAAATTTTTTAGTTGAAGATAATATTAAAAAAACTACATTTAGTGAATATCTATCTAAAATTGATGTTTTAAAAATTACACAACAATACATTGTTAGTACATTTTTAGCACTTCTAGATTTAACAAAGTACCAAAAGATAAAACTTACACAAAATCTTGATAATAATGAATTATTAATTGAAAGGATTAAATAAAAATGAGTTTAAGTAATAAAGCTTTAATTGAAAGTGTTTTATATGTTGCTGGAGTTGAAGGTATTGATATTGCCGATATTAAACGTGTTGTAGAAATACCTACAAATGATATAAGAAAAATTATTAAAGAAATAAAAAAAGAATATGATGAAAGCCCAAATCATGGAATTACAATTGAACAATTCGGGGAAGTTTATAAATTTTTAACCAAACCTGAATGTCATGCTAATTTGAGCAAAATTTATGAAATAAAAAGTAAAAATCCATTATCTGCAGCAATGCTTGAAACATTAGCTATTATTGCATATAATTCACCTTGTTCTGGATCCGAAATAGAGCAAATAAGAGGAAGAGATGCATCAAACATTTTATCTAAATTGCAAACTTTAAATTTAATTAAATGCATTGGTCGAGCAGACACCCCAGGTCGACCATATTTGTATGAAGTAACAAATAAGTTTTTTGATATTTTTGGTTTAAAATCTTTAAATGATCTTCCTAATCCAAAAGAAAAATTAGTAGAGGAAGACGAATTTTCAACAGATTTTTTTGATAATAGAAAATAAATATGGGAAGACTACGTCGTATTAAAAACGACTATGAATTAGTTAAATTATCACCATATTATTTTGAAAAACCTTTTTCCAATAATAAAGACTCATACCTTGAAATAGGAATGGGTAAAGGTGATTTTATAATATCATCTGCAATAAAAAATAAAGAAATAAATTATTATGGGATAGATAAATTTCCAACAGTAATTTGTAAAGCAATAAGAAAATTAGAATTATTTGAATCAAAATTAAACAATTTGCAATTTATAATTTGTGATGTATCTGACATATTCAATTATTTGAACCCAAAATTTATTAACAAAATTTTCCTAAATTTTTCTGATCCTTGACCTAAAAAAAGACATGAAAAGAGAAGGCTTACTTCAAATTATCATTTAGACATTTATAAAAAGTTATTGGTGGATGATGGTAATATTGAATTAAAAACTGATAATGTAAATTTTTTTAAATATACATTAGGAGTATTAACATCTAGAAGAGACATAAAAATATTAATTAAAACTAAAGATTTATATAAATCAAATATTATTAAAAATAATATTCAAACTGAATATGAAAGAAAATTTGTTCTTCAAGGAAAACAAATCTTTTATATTAGATTTAAATTTGTCTAGTGTTTTATTTCAACTAAATATGAAGAATTATCATTATGAGAAGAAAGCTTGTTTATGATTCTACTACATTGAGATAATTCTAAAATCTTATTATTATCTAAAATATAAATAGGTTCTCTATCTTTGTGATAGATTTCAGTAATTTTTGGGCTAACAATCCCACAAAAATAAGACTTATTAATTTTGGTAGATTTTTTATTAACTCTTTTAATAGAAATTAAAAGATTATTGTTATAAGCCTTGTATAAGTTTTTTAAAATTTCATCATCTTCATAATGAAGAGATTCAATGAATGATAAGAAAATATAATCATCAAGTTGTAAAAATTGTTCAGTAGTAAATATCTTGTTTTCAAATAAAGGGATAAAAAATTTGAATAAGCCATATGAATCTTTAAACTCAAAGTTTTGCTTATATAAATCTTTTACTCTTCTAAAAATTTGTTCTACTAAAAAATCTTTAGCAATGATTTTTGGATTGTTATAAACTTGCTTATACATATGATAACGACCAATAAGCAAATTTTCTATATCACCAACTGCTTTTTTATTAAAAACAATATTTCCATTGATTAAATTAGCTTCTTTAATTAAGTAATCAGGATTTATTTGACCAAAAGCAGCTCCAGTATATCAACTATCTCGCATTAGATAATCCATTCGATCAGCATCTATTTGAGAGTCAATTAATTCAGTCGCTCATTTAAATTTAGATTTTGTTGATAATATTTTGATTACTTCATCCAAATTTATATTGTGTTTTTTTAAAATTTTGTAAATATTTCCTTTAGGATTAGTGAAAATTAGTTTTGAATATTGCTCATGAGAAATATTTGTATATTTTTCAAATGAGTGAGAAAGTGGTCCATGACCCAAATCATGTATCAAAGCAGCACAAAGAAGATGCTTTGATTCTTCAGGGTATAGCTGGTTTAGTTTTAACTGATTTATAAATTTTTTAGTTATTTGATAAGTACCTAATGAATGTGACAATCTAGTATGAGTTGCAGATGGAAAGAAACAATAAGTTAGACCTAATTGATGTATTCTTGATAATCTTTGAAATTCAGGTGTTTCAACTAATTCATGCATCCAATAATTTTCATCTTTGAATGAAATGGTTTTTAGAATTGGGTCAACAAAAAACGATTGTTTTAAATAATTTTTATTTGCGTTCTTCATTTTCAGATATTAATACAATTGGATCTTTAAATTTAATTGCAACGATAAGAGCATCAGAACCAGCATGAGCCATTAAAACATTGGGAAATTGTTCTTCATAAATTGTTGAAGAATTACCATATATATTTTTAAATCATTTTTTAGTATCCTCAATTTCTTCTGAACTCACTAATTTATTTTCAATAAACATAATATCTTTGATTAATTCTGGCTTAAGTTCATTTTTAATTGAATTTTCAAAATACTTCAAAATTTTATTATTAATAGATTTTGCACTAAATAAAATTTTGTAAAATCTCATTCCTCTAACATCTAAAGAAACCATTATTTTACTGTTAATAGAATTTAGAATATATCCAGATAATCGACCAAGTCTTCCACCTTTGAATAGAAACCTTGGACTATTTACAACCATAATACCAATTATTTTGCTTTTAGCTATTTCTGCATATTCTTCAGCTCAATCTTTGGTTAATATTCCTTCATCTCTTGCTTTAATAAAATCATCAATAAAAAATTTAAACATTGGGCCACCCATATGATTTTTTATGATGTAGACATTTCTATATTCTGAAGCAACTATTTGTCAAGTATTTTCACTTCCTGAAACTGTTTTAGTGATTGGTAATACATAAATTTCATCATATGAATCTGTCAATCTATCTAGTAGATCAATAATTTCACCAGCAGAAGCTTGTGATGTAGTGATAGTGTAGTTTTTATCTTCTAATCATTCCATCATTTGTTTTTGATCACATTCATTCTCTTTATAAGATTTTGTATTATTTTGTCCATTTTCACTATTTTTATTTTCAACGTTGATTATTAAAGGCAAGACATAAAAATCAGGAAATTGTTCATTTTTATATCCTGAAGAGGAATCAGTAATAATAGCTATTCTTTTTTTATCCATTTTTTACTCCTCCAAATATATTGCAAATACGTCATCTCCAGTATGGGAACAAATAATTCCAGGAAGTTCACCAAATGAATATTGACAATTTGCAGTTTTTGTTTTTTCTTTCAATAATTCAATAATTTTTAAGAAATCTTTATTTTCTTTTTGTGTAGGAGGACAAATAAATGCAATTCTTTTTACTTTGTTAATATCGAATTCTGATTGTCTGATTTGATTTTCTTCTAATATCAAATCTAGACCTTTTTCAACAGATTTAGTTGTTTTAAAGAAATTAAGTCCATCATTATCAAGAGTGATGATAATTTTTAAACCCAATAAATTAGCAACTAGAGATTTAAGATTGCTAACTCTTCCACCAAGAACTAATTGTGATAAATCATTAACAAACAAATATCCACGCTTGTGTTTATTGATTTCATCCATATATTTTTTGAATGAATCATCATTCAATAGATTAGATTTAACCATTTTTAATAAATCTAAAATTGTTCATTCTAATCCAAGAGTCACATCATATTGTTCATACACAAATAATTTTGGATAATCATTAGCAAGAATTTTTCAAGTTGATAAACTACCAGAAATTTTGCTAGGAATGGGTAAAACATAAATTCGATCATATTTATCATAAATTGATTCAACTAAACTTACAATTTCCCCCATAGATGCTTGTGAAGTTTTAATCAATGTATTTTTTTCATTTAATTTCTTACATATTTCTAGTAAAGATATATCTTCATTATCATGATATGTTTTGATATTTCCATCTTTATCTTGTATTGAAACAATTAATGGAAGAACATAAACATCAGGATATTGAGAATTCTTGATTCCACTACTAGAATCAACAATAAAACCAATTTTGTCCATGATTTTAGATTATATATAATCTACTTACCATGATTGGGGTATTTTACAATAAATCAACTTTAAATAACACTTTAGTAGTTAATTTAAGTGATAAACCAATTGATCATATTAGTAATACTGATTTATTTTCAATTATGTATGATAAAGAAAATAAGATTCTTGGATTAAATATTTTAAATTGAAATAATGTCTATCCTGAATGTCCAATTGGTTTTTTACATTTAACACCTAATATTTGTAATTTTATTAAGATTATTACAAAAATTGATTTGTTTGAATATTTAGATTCAAATGATTTTGTTATTGGACAAGTTGTAAAGTGTGTTGAAATACCTAATACTCATTTACATAGTACTGAAGTTAATATTGGTAGTGAAACATTGAATATTGTTTGTGGTGCTAAAAACGTAAGAGAGGGTTTAAAGGTAGTAGTGGCTAAAATTGGAACCATATTGCCTAATGGTTTTAGAATCAAACCCTCTGAATTAATGGGATATAAATCATTTGGAATGCTTTGTAGCACCAAAGAACTTAATATTCAAGGTAAATTCAATGATCAAGGTATTATTGAATTATCTGATAAATATAAAGTAGGATCTAAATTTTTGGATTTATTTTCTAATAAATAGATTTGGGGTTTGGTAATAACCTAAAAGAATATTTTTATTGCTTTTTTTCTTACTAATATTTCATCATTTGGTTTTTTGCAAACCATATTCAAATCAATGTAAGGCTTCAATTATTAGTAATCCACCAATTGCTAGTATCACCATACATCATTCTCAGCTTATTTTTAATATATCCATAACTGCTTCATATTCTCCACCTGGTAATCAATCAGCAGGTAACAAGCCGGTAACATGATCAGTAATTTTTCCATTAAAGCAAATCATTACTAAACAAATGTATAAAAAATAAAATGCTAAAACTGCTAAAGTTCATAAGCAAGTTTTTCATGAATCATTAGGTGTATTAAGTAATATTAGCATTCCTGTAAAAGCATTTAAAAAATGAATTAAGAAATATGCTTCATTCGGAGATATACCAAAGAAAATATATTGAATAGTTCATGATGCTTGCGGATCAAAAGCTATTCCTCCAGTGATAGTTAATAATCCTCCAAATAAAGAACAAGGTGCAATATATAAAGCAATTTTTCTATTTGGATTAATTATTACTACAGGATGTAATAGGAAGCAAAATGCTGGACACAAATCTAGCATAAACACTTTAGATATGTAAATACTTTCTACATATTCATATCCTGTTCTCCATTCATTAATCAGATTTTTTAGGTCTATTGAAAATCTAAAAGCAATTATTAGACTTAAACAAATAGTTCCATAAATAATTCAAAACAAATAAGAATTTGTAATTTTTCTTATAAAATGGATGAATTAATACTACAAAAAGAAGTATTAATCATGTGGATAGAGTAAGTCCGGCACCAGCACTCATTTAATTATGACTTATGAATTGATTTTTTGATAAATTCACAAAAAATAGGATCAGTATCATCTGGTCTACTACTAAATTCTGGATGGTATTGACAACCCATATAAAAAGTATTAGTAGGAACCTCTACTATTTCAGCAATTAATAAATTTCGATAGTAATGTCGACTGATTCCAGAAACAATCATTCCTTTTTGTTCTAACAATTTCATATATTCTTCATTTATTAAACCATAACGGTGTCGATGTCTTTGCATAATATATGGATATTTGTAAAGATCACTAGCTTTTGTCTTTTCAATAATTTTACATTCTTGGTTACCTAATCTAAGATCACCATCTATTAACTGAATAATAGGGTTACTAGTCTCTTTATTAAATTCATATGAATTAGCATCTTGTAATTTTAAAACATTACGGGCAAATTCAATAACCATTAATTGCATACCTAGACATATACCAAGTGTTGGAATATTTTTGATTCTTAAATACTTGAAAATAGAAATTATTTCTTCTGAACCTCTTTCACCAAAACCACCAGGCACAACTACACCATGGATTCCTCTAAATGTTTTAGAATAATCTTTTTGTTTTAATTCATCTGCTTCAATTCATTTCAATTTAACTTTAACATTATTTATATACCCAGCAAATTTAATTGCTTCTATTAGTGATGCATAAGAATCATGTAAATTAATATATTTACCAACAAGACCTATATTAATAGTATTTTCAATACTATTAATTTTATGTGTATATGAAGTTCATTTTAAAAAAAGTTGATCATTCTTTTTAGAACAAGGAAGGTTGAAATAATGAAGAATATATTCATGAATTTTTTGCTTGTAAAATTGTTTAGGTAAATCATAAATACTCTTTACATCTTGTGCTAAAAAAATTGCTTTTTCTTCGATATGGGAATTAAAAGCTAATTTTGTAATAGTATTTGTATCAGGTTTTAAGTGAGAACGCAAAATCAATAAGTTAGGATAAATTCCACCACTTCTTAATTCTTTTAATGAATGCTGAGTTGGTTTGGTCTTAATTTCACCACTTGTGGAATTTAAATAAATTAATGGAGATACTAAACATGATAAAAGATTTTGTGCTCCAATTTCACTAGTTAATTGACTAATACTTTCAACAAAGGGTACAGATTCAATGTCTCCAATTGTACCACCAACTTCAATTAATAAAAAATCAGGATTTTCTAAATGAATAATTTTATAAATGTGTTCTTTAATATAGTTGGTTACATGAGGAATAACTTGAACAGTTTTCCCTTTAAAACCACCTGTTCTTTCTTTGGTGATAATATCAAAATATATTCTTCCAGATGTTAAATTAGAAAATCTAGTCAAATCACGATTAAGAAATCTTTCATAATTACCAACATCTAAATCAGTTTGTGCGCCATCAGCAGTTACATAAACCTCCCCATGTTGACTTGGAGTCATAGTTTCAGGATCTACATTTAGATAAGGATCCATTTTTAAAATACTTACTTTGTAGTTTAAATTACTTAGGATTTTTCCTATAGATGAAGTGCATATTCCTTTACCTAAAGAACTATATACTCCACCAAATACAACTATTATTTTCACTTTTAGATCTTTAGGTTCCATAAAATATATTTATATTTTAATATTAAGATTTTGAATAATCAATGATGTATAATTTTTAATATGAAAAAAAGAATAGTTATTTATTTTTCACATTCTGGTGAAAATTGATCAAAATCTGGATTAGTAGTGTTAAAAGAAGGCTTTACTAAAAATTTAGCAAAATTTATTCAAAAGCAGCTTGGATCAGATATTTTTGAAATTGAAGAATCTATTCCATATACTTTAGAAAGTTATGATGAATGTGTAAAAGAATCTAGACCACATTTTAAAGAATATAAATTAGTTCCAATTAAAAAATATTTAGAAAATTTAGAAGATTATGATGAAATATTCTTAGGTTTTCCTATTTGGTTTGGGACTTACCCAATGCCAGTAGCTACTTTCTTTAATAAATACAACTTAAAAAATAAAAAGGTGAACCTTTTTGTAACTCATGGTGGAGGTGGAAAATCAAGAAGCTTAGAGGATGTGAAAAATAAATTATTGCCTAATTGCGATATTGATGATAAACCACTTGTAATTTTTGGTGATACCAATCTATTATTTGATAATGAAAAAACTATTTTAAATTGAATAAAAGAGCATGAGTAAATATATTGATTTATTCTCTAAATTAAATGAATATGAATATTTTGATATTCATGCACATTTAAACTCTAACCCATTATTGCAGCAAGCGGATTTAATTATTGATATTTGTAAAAATGAAAAGATTTTAATCAATAATGCTGGTACTGAGCTAATTGACTCATTAGAAGCTATTAATCAAGCAAAAAAATATGACAATGTTTTTGCAATGATTGGAATTCATCCTATGTGTATTGAAGAAACTAAATCATGTGAATATTATGTTCATGAATTAGAACAGCTATATATAAAGAATAAAGAATACATTCTATGTTTAGGTGAAATTGGGTTAGAGTTAACTAGTAATCAAATAGCTTATGAAAAACAAAAGAAATTATTAATTATGCTTTTTGATTTAGCTAGAAAATATAGTTTACCAATTGAAATGCATATTAGAAATGCTAATGAAGATGCAATCCAAATAATAAAACAATATGGTCAAGGTTTGAAAATATTAATTCACTGTTTTGCTTTAGGATATGATATTGCAAAACAGTATTTGAATCTTGGCTGCTATTTATCTATAAATGGGATTATTACATTTGAAAAGAAAAATGATGATATTTTAAAAGCAATACCTAAAATCTCTTATAATCGAATTTTATTAGAAACTGATTGCCCATATTTAACACCAGTTCCTTATCGTGGGAAACAAAATAACCCTAGATATGTTAAATTGATATTTAATAAATTAAAAGCTCTTTGAGATTTATCAGATAATGAATTAAAAGACCAATTAAAAAAGAATGCAATATCTTTCTTTGAAAGATAACTTATAAATTTTTAAAGAATTCATCTGCTTTAGTATTGAAATAATAGTCAACAATTTGTGAGGTATATTGAGTAGTATTGGGATTGACTTCAATAACTATTAAATTTTGGTTATTACTTTTAGCTATAAAAGGTAATGAATTGGCTGGAGAAACTTCTCCAGAAGTTCCAATAATTAGTAAAACATCTGCTTTAAATATACATTCAAGTGATTGTTGATAAACCTTGTTATTAATACCTTCTCCATAAAAAATAAAATTTGGTTTTAAAACACTATTACATTTAGGACATTTTGGTGGTAATGAAGACAAATCAACATTATCAATTAAAGCTTCATAATCACATTTTGTACAAATTAATTTACTACAAGTTCCATGAAATTCAAAAACATTTCTAGAACCTGCTAGTTGATGAAGATTATCAATATTTTGGGTAATTACACCTATTACTTTTTTATCTTTTTCCATTTTAGCTATTACTTTATGAGCATAAGTTGGTTTTGCGTTTTTTAACAAGTGTTTATAAAATATTTCTTTAATTTCTATTCAAGATTCTAGTGGATGCTTATAAAAGAAATCTAATTCAATAAATTTAGGGTCATATTTAGTTCATAATCCATTAATACCAGTAAAAGCAGGGATACCTGCTGATGTAGATATTCCTGCTCCAGTGAAAACAACAATTTTATGATTTTGATTTAAAATTTTAGAAACGGTTTTTCAATCATTTAAAATCATTATTTATTAACTCTTACTTTTTCTCAAAGTAATGGTTGATTATATGTTTTGTTTGTTAATTTAATGATTAGATCATTTAAGAAAGGGAATACAAAGAATAAGACTGCTGTACCCCAGAATATTCCAGCTGCTGCAGCAGCTGATAATGCAACTTTATTATCATAGAAAAGACCCCAAGAACATGAAGCACCAGAATGAATAATAGGATTTAGAAAGTAAGTCCAAATCATTGAGTAACCACCTATAAATGCACAACCCACAAAAGAAACAATTGCAAATGTTCTTCTAAATTTTTGATGAGATACTTCTGAGGTAGGAACTTTGTTTTTTCATACCATCATTAATGGAACAAAACCATAAATTAGAAAGAAGAATACAACAACTAAATTGCTTAGTCCATCAACTATCTGATCATTTTGCAAAATAAGTGATGGAATCGAAGCAATTATGAAGAAGAAAATTTGGATAATTCCCATTAAAATTGCTCCACCTAATAATTTACTTTTTCTACCATTTGTAATTTTTTTGAATCAACCACTAAATGCAATTACGTTTTCATTAATTGATGCTTGTGCAGAGCGAATTGCAGCTAAACAAATTGAATTTACTACACCAAAAATAGCAATAAATAATAATGCTGACATAATAATACTAAACACTTTAATACCAGTTGAGTTACCATTCAATAGAACACTAGCTAAATCATAAGGGTTACCACAACCACAACATAATTCAGCAACAGTGATAAGTAAATATAGTCCTCCACTAATAACCATTGATAAGATAACAGAAAGAGGAACATTTTTTTCTGGTTTTTTTACACTCCCAGAAATATTACCAACAATTAAGAATGAATCAAAAGCAAATAAAATTGCAGGTAATGAATCTAACATTCCTGTGAAAGTAAAGCTTCCATCATATTGTCCACTAGTATTGTAAATATTTCCTGGATAGACAAATAAGTTAAATTGACTTCCATAAGAACTTCCAGCACAAACAAAACCACAAACAATAACCAAAATAATTGGAGCAAATTTAACTAATGATACAACACTAGACATTTTTGTTGTTAATGTCTCAGATAAAACATTGACTATCATAAATGCAGCAATAATTACAACACTTAGCAATACAATTCAACCATAATTAATGTTATCAATAGATGAATGGTCAATTGTTCTTGAGTAAATATTAAAAATAGCTTCTGATAAAAATACAGACATTGCTAGTAGATAAATTGAATAGTAGAACAAAGGATAATCAAGTTTTACAAATCTTGAAAATCGATATCCTACATACCTTTCACTTCAACCAGCTAATCCAGCATTTGCTACTTTCGTTTTAGCCCTAGTAATTTCACCATATGAATAAGCTGTTGCTAAAGTAATCACAAGTACTATGATTCATGACAACAAAACACCATAAGGGTTACCATTATTACTTTTAAAAACACTATTGTTTTTAAAGAATATTCCTATTCCAATAATAGCACCAATAATAACTCCAATAGCACCAAATAAACCAATTTTACCAGCAGTTTCAGTTTTTAAAGTGATACTTGCTTCACTAGTTTTAGGTTCAGTGGATGAAAATGACTGTTGACTTGTCATAATAAAAAACTTTCTTAATTAATCTTTTTTAGCAATAACTTCAATTTCAATCATTGCATCTTTTGGTAATTTTGCAACCTGAACACAACTACGCGCTGGTTTATGTTCAGCAAAATATTTACCATAAACTTCATTCACTTTTGCAAAATTATTCATATCAGTAATAAAAACAGTACTTTTAATTACATTATTCAAAGTGCAACCTTCAGATTTTAAAATAGCAATTATATTTTCTAAAGATTGTTTAGTTTGATTTTCAATACCTTCAACAAGATTTCCAGTAGTTGGATCAGCTGGAATTTGCCCAGAAGCAAAGATAAATCCATCAGCTTCTACAGCATGACAATAAGGACCAATTGCTGCAGGTGCATTTTTAGCATTAATAATTTTCATAAATGTTCTCCAATAATCTTATTATAGAGAATAAGATTATTATTTTAAATATTTATATTAGAAGTTAAGCCTTTAATAAATTTTTGTAAATCAAATTCTTGTAAATCATCAAATGATTCACCTAAACCAATAAATTTAACTGGTAAATTAAATGCATCTTTTATAGCTAGAATAATTCCACCTTTAGAAGTACTGTCCATTTTAGTTAGGATAATTCCAGAAATTTTAGTGACTTCATTAAATGCTTTAGCTTGTAAAATACCAGATTGACCAGTAGTTGCATCAATAACAAGCAATGATTCGCAAGGTTGAGTAGAGTCAAATTTCTTGATTACTTGATCAATTTTCTTTAGTTCATTCATTAAATTAATTTTATTTTGTAATCTTCCAGAAGTATCACAAAGAACTATTTCTATTTTGTTATCTTTAGCATATTTAAGACCATTATAAATGACGCTTGCAGGATCTTGATTTGGTCTTTCTGGAGTGAATATTTTTACATTTAGCCTTTCTGCTCAAATTTTTAGTTGTTCAACTGCTCCTGCTCTAAATGTATCACCAGCAACTAAACAAATTGAATAACCTAATTTTTTGTAAAAATTAGTTAACTTAGCAATTGATGCAGTTTTACCAACACCATTTGCTCCAGTAACTAAAATGACATTTAGTTGTCCTTTTTTAACATTTATAGAAGTATCAATATCAGTATTTTGAATGTAATAAACAAAAAGTTTATCCATAATAATTTCTTTGATAAGTTTTGGATCATCTACACGTTGATACTTAATTTCATCAATAATTGCAGACATAATTTTATTACATGCATCTGCACCAATGTCATAAAGAATTAAAGTTTCCTCAACTTCTTCAAGTAGTTCATCATCAATGTGTTGGTATTTTTTTGCAATTGAATTAATTGAATCATTTAAAGAATTAGAAGACTTTCTTAATCCTTTATCAAATTTTTCTTGTGAAATATTAGATGATTCAAGATTTTTTTGAGTTACTGATTTAGTAACTTTATTTTTACTAGTAAAAAGTTTTTTAAGTTTAGTTCAAAGTGCCATATCTAATTTGTTTGTTCATCAGAACCAAAATCATTTTGAGCTTGTTCAAGTTCAACTTGGTAAATACTTGTAACACCTTTATTTTGCATAGTAGCACCATATAAGATATCACATTTTTCCATAGTACCAGGGCGATGAGTAATAACTATGAATTGTGTGTTTTCACAATTTTGTTGAATAATATTAGCAAAACGTTCAACATTAGCAGGGTCTAGTGCAGATTCTGCTTCATCTAGAATAACAAGTGGGAAATTTTTGATATTTAAAATAGTAAATAAAATACTTAAAGCTACAAGTGATTTTTCTCCACCAGATAGCAAACTTAAGTGAGCTACATTTTTTCCAAATGGTGCTGCAGTAACATCTAACCCAGATGTTAATACATGTTCAGGATCAACATATTCCACTCGACAAGTTCCACCACCAAACAAGTATTTGAATACATTTGGTAACATTTCATTAACTTTATCAATAGTATTTGAAAACTCTTTTTGTGCTTTAGTATCAAGTTTTCTAATTACTTCAGACATATCATCATGTGCTTTTTGTAGTTCTTCTTGCTGTTTAACAAGAGTTTCATAACGACCTTGATTTTGATTAAGTTCATTTAATGCTTCCATGTTAATTGGACCTAATCGAGCAATATCTTCTCTTAATTGGTCAATTGTTTGTCTAGCTTCATAATCACTAATAGGTAATTCTTGATTATAATTTTCCATTGCAAATTCAAGAGTCATTTTGTAATCTTCATTGATTTTAGTTTTGGCATTTTCAAGAATAGATTCACATTTAACTTTTTCTACTTCATGTTTACTAACCACATCACGTGCAGCATCTAATTGAAATCTAATTTCATTAATTTTAGCTTCTTGGTCTATTAATTGGCTCTTATAGATTGCTTTATTATTACGGTTAATTGTTAGATCTTCATTGATTTTATTACGACGAGCAACTAATTTTGCTAATTGTTCATCAATAGTGTTTTGATCAAGATGAGCAATTTTTGATTCTATGTTATTAGCTTTTAGTAATTGGTTATAGTCTGCTTCATATTTAATTAATTGATTTTCATTAGTATGAAAAGATTCTTCATAACGTGATAGCAAAATTTTACGTTCACTTTGTTTAGATGAAATATCATTTAAATCAGCAATAATTTTTTCAAGCTCAAGTTTAGTGTTAATTAATTCATCATTAATTTGTGGATATTGTTTATTCAATTCATCTAAAATTTTTTGAGGATTAGCAACTTGTTCAAAATTTGCCTTATTAATGTAGCCACCAGTAACTGCCCCACCAGGACTAATTAGTTCACCATCAAGTGTAATAACCCTATATAATTGGTAAGTCAAACGTGATAGGTTAAAAGCATCATTTAAATTATCAGCAATGATAACATTACCCAGTAAGAAGCGATAAATATTTTCATATTCTTCTTTATATTTGACCAATTCACTAGCAATTCCAATATATCCTTGGCGATTAGTTAATACATCCAAGTGCTCTGATTTAAGACCTTTTGGTCGAATACTTTGCAATGGTAAGAATGTTGCTTTACCTGCTCGATTTTGTTTTAAAAAATCAATAGCATTTTCAGCATCAACATCTTTTTTAACAACAATGTTACTAGAAGATTTACCTAATGCAACATCCATTGCAATTTGGTATTTATCATCTATTTCAATAAAATCATTTACTAGACCACAAATACCAGTTAATGCTTTTTTGTTTTCCAATATTGTTCTTACACCAATTGAAGTACTATTTTGGGAATTAATTTGATCAACTAGATGTTTAATTTTAGTTCTAATTTCAACAAGTTTATTAGATTGGTCATTAGCTTGAGAAGATAAATTATCACGTTTTTTAGTTAAATCTTTAATAATTTCTTCATAAGTGTTAACTGAGTCACTTAATTTATCTGTATTTTTCTTAGCATCTTCAATAGTAAACTTAGTTGAACTAATTAAACTTTCTAGTGCTTCAATTTTTTTATTTAAATTATCACTTGTTAAATCAGCTTGTAATTGAGAATTTAGTGAAGATTTTTTGATTTCTAATTTATTAATATTTTCAACTAATTCATTAAATTCTTTAGTTAAAACTTCAATATTTTTTTCTGCTTGTTCTTCTTTTTGACGTGAAAATTGTATTGATTGATTTAATTCTTTAATGTTAGGCTCAAATACTGATAATTTATCTTTAGCATTTGCTGCATCTTTGTTAATGGTTTTTAATTTCTCACTAAAATATTTAAGATCTTTAACCATCATAGTTAAGTCTAATTGTTTCAATTGAACCATTTTTTCTTCATAAATTTTTGCTTTATCTGCTTGTTTACGAAGCTTATTTAATTGATTTTTTAATTCATTGGTTATATCATTTATTCTGTTGAGATTTTCATCTGTTTTTTCTAATGACTTAACAGCTTCATCACGTTTTTTTAGATATAAACCAATACCAGCAGCATCTTCAAAGATTGTTCGACGGTCTTCTGGCTTAGCGTCAACAAATCATTGCACTGTACCTTGTGAAATAATACCCAATGAACCCTTAGACAATCCAGTATCCAAAAAGATATCTTGAATATCTTTTAAGCGGCAAGGTTCATTATTTAAAAAATATTCATTATTTCCTTCACCACGAGTTAAACGTCGAGTGATAGTAATTTCATTTTCATCATGATGCAATACATGATTAGAATTATCAAAAACTAATGTGATTTCTGCACATTTAGCTGGTTGATGCTCTACTGAGCCATGAAAGATAACATCCTCACTAGTTTTACCACGGAGAGTTTTATTAGATTTTTCTCCTAAAACTCATTTGATAGCATCAACAATGTTAGATTTTCCACTTCCATTGGGTCCTACTACACCAGTCATCTGGTGTTTAAAATCAATTTCAACTTTAGTAGCAAATGATTTAAAACCATTAGCAATTATTTTTTTAAGAAAAAGCATAAATTAAAAAAATTATATTTATTTAATTGTGGTAGGTATTATATCTTCTGTCAACTTTTTTATTGCTGCTTTTGCAGCATCTTGTTCAGCAATCTTGATTTTTTTTCCTTTGCCTGTACCATAGCATATTCCATCAAGATATAATTTGGTAGTGAATGCGTTATCATTTAGTTTAGTTGTGAGATATTTAATAGTGTTTTTGTTATATTTTTTTGTTAACTCTTGAAATAATGATTTGTAATCAGTTGAAAAATTAAGAGCAGATTTAATATTTTTATCTGTACATAATGTATTAATAACAACTTGTTTGGCAATATCAAATCCTTGATCAAAATAAATTGCTCCAATTAGTGCTTCATATACATCTTCATAGATTTTATCAAGGTTTTTATTAATATGAAAACTATTACCAATAAGGAAATAGTGATTAAGTTTTAATGCTTTAGCAACTGTAATTTCAGAGTGAGATTGAACAATGATAGTTCTTAATTTAGAAAGATTACCAACCTTAGCATTTGGATTTACAGAATTTAAGAAATCACTAGTAGATAAACTAATAACTGCATCACCAATAAATTCTAATTTTTCATAATTATATGGCAAATGATGATCATTTGCATAAGATGAATGAGTTAAAGCCTCAATATAGTAGGAAATTTTATTGGGTTTAATTCCTAGCTTTTCAAGCAATTCATGAATCAAACTATTTTCCATTAAAATATTCCTTTGCTTTTTCTATATAGTTTGATTTAATCATTTCATATAAAATTTTTAATCCAGCATATGTTTGTTTAGCATCACTTGAACCGTGGATTTTTACTGCAGGTTTATTCAATCCCAAAATCATTGCTCCAGCATTACCTTTATAATCAAAAGCTTTATTAAAAGAGAGAAATGATCCAATAGAAGTTAAAGCTCCTAATCAATTTCAAGGTTTTTTGTATTGTTGAACTAATAAGTCTTTAACTTTAGTTAAAGTACCTTCGGCAGTTTTTAATAGAATATTCCCTGTATATCCATCACAAACACCAATATCAATAGTATCAGCAAATGCATATTTAGGTTCAATGAAGCCTAAGTAATTTAAATTTTTATCCTCTCTTAGTAATTTATCTGCATCTTTATGATATTGATATCCTTTAGTTTGCTCAGTTCCAATGTTAATAATTCCAATTCGAGGATTTTCAACATGAAGAATTTTATTTCAAAATATTTTTGCTAATATAGCAAAGTTATATAAATCTTGTCCATTGCAATTGATGTTTGCACCAACATCAATAATGTTCATTACCTTATTTTTATTGATTGGAAAAAATGGCATAAATCCAGGTTTTAATCCTGGCATCAATGTTTTTAATAAAAAATAACATAAAGAGACATAACAAGCAGTAGAACCTGATGAAATAACACCTTCAACTTTGTTATTCATCAAAGCTTCAATTGCTTTATACATACTTGAATCAGTTTTACGTAAAGTGTCAATTGGTTCATCAGTAGGATTAACTACATCACTAGCATCTAATATGGTGAATTCGTTTTCT
Source organism: uncultured Mycoplasmatales bacterium (assembly GCA_964538585.1). Classification (GTDB taxonomy): domain Bacteria; phylum Bacillota_I; class Bacilli_A; order Mycoplasmatales; family Mycoplasmoidaceae; genus Malacoplasma_A. The sequence continues at coordinate 25,021 of CAZIEX010000003.1, forward strand.
TTGATATATTCTTGAATATTAGTTTGTTTGCCAACAAGTAAAATTTCAACATCTTTATGCTTTTTAGCAAAAGAACGACACGCAGTTATCATGTCTTTTATATTAGTTTCAGAACCCATTAAATCAAAAGCTATCTTCATAGTTATTCAAGTAATAAAAAATTAGTTAAAAAGTAATCAAAATCTTTGAAATGTTTGATGATTGCTTCATTAGGAACATCAATTACAATTTTTCCTTCTTTAATAACAACACAACGTTTAGTATGATATAAAATTTCTCGAACATTGTGGCTAGATAAAACAAGAGTAGTTTTATGTTCATCTACGTATTCACGAATAATGTTATTTAAATAAAATTGCATATCAACATCAAGGGCAGTAGATAATTCATCTAAGAATACAATTTTTGGATTTGTCATAAAGCATAAAGTAACATTTAATCTTTGTTTTTGACCACCAGATAATTTATATGCATTATGATTTAATAGTTCCTTTAATTGAAATAGATCAATTAAATTAGCAATATCTTTAGGAGCCAAAGGATTAATAATAATTGAATTTTGAATTTTTATTAAGTCATAGACTGTAAAACCATAAGGACAAGAAGCATCTTGAAATTGAATACCAATAGCTTCTTGCGGAGTTTTTTTGTAAGGAAATAAATATTCAATAGTTCCAGCTGTTTGTTTCTCTAATCCAATAATTATTTCTAGTAATGTTGTTTTACCTGCACCATTTGCTCCAAGTAAAGCGATTTTATCATTTTCATAAATAGTTAAATCAATATTTTGTAAAACTAGATTGTGTTTAAATAAATTAACATATATTTTTGATAAATTTTTAATTTTAATTACTGGTTTATTGGAACCAGGAGTGGGTTGAAAACAATTAAATTTAGAAAGAAGTTTAACAAAATGAGGATCTACTTTTTGTTTAATTTCTTTGTTATTAATATTATCTTTAGTTTTGAGCTTTTTTTTCATGTTAATACCTAGTTATTTTTCTTTTTATATTCCAATCTAGCTTTTGATTTTTTAACAAGTGAGGTTACAAAAAGTATGACTATTACAACACCTACCAATCCATAGCAAATTCCTAAGATGGTATATTCAGTGTAGCTTTTTGTAAAACCAGTAATATCATAAGTGATATTTCAAGTTTCATTGAATAATCCAAAAATAGCTGTAGCAATTTGATTGATTGAAGCATTTTCAGATATATTTAACGAAGAAGGAATATATTCATCATGCGAAATTGCTCCAAATCCTACAATTTGAATTTTTCCTGCAACATTGTTACTATAAGATGTGCCAGTATGAACATCAGTTGGAGAATTGTACAAATCACTAGGTATAACTGATGTTCCTAATTGATCAGTTTGACATCCACTTAGTGCAATAAAATCTTTTAAAATATTAGAAAAAGCATATTTATATTGTGTTGCATGATTAGAAAAATAACTTGGAAGAAGTGAATAATCAACTATTTCATCATATCTACTAAGATCTTCAGAAAAACCATAACTTAAACTTGGATAATTAAAAGCTAAATTTTCTTCAGGGAAAGTAAGTCCATACTTCAAATAATGAGCTAGCTCATTAGAAGTGGTACAAAAACCATCAGTTTGATATACACCTAAACCAAGAATATACTCAATAGTATTAATAAAACTATCAGAATCAATGTAATTGTATGTTGTATAAGTCATATAACTACGTTGGTAAGAAAAATAAATGTAATTTGGTAGAAGTTCAGCAAGTATAGGTTCTTTTCAACTTTCAACCATAGATTGTCAATTATGTCTATCTAGAATTGATGGTGAACTATTTTCGATCAATAAAAAATTGATATATGAAAGATAGTTGTAGTCCAAATCTACACCAATATTATCATCAATTGTATTTTTTCATTTACTTCCAATTGGTGAAGCATCATCATAGTTTTCATATCGACATTTAACAAGAGTTAAGAGTGAGGGATAATCAGTATAAGTTGTGAATAATTCATTTCGAGAAGCAAAAGTTGTTGAATCAGATGTAGGAACTCAATTATAACTTTTATCAAAAGCACGATATGAATATGTATTAATATAGCATAAATGATTATGAGATAAATTTATACCTGTTATACAACCATCAGTATTTGTATTAGTACTATTTCTGCTATCTACTGCTGCTGCACCATTCATTTGTAATAAAACATTAGGATAAGTTGTTGTATCTTCAAACAATCAACCATCACAATTCTTGTTTGGAATTGAAGCTATATTGGGAACAATTCGTAGAGAGTTATAACTTAAATCAATAGTTCCAATACTAGCTTTAGTCTCAGATGTACCACAATTGTTTAAGGCAGTAAGTATAGCATCTCATAACATTGGATTCAATAAAGACAAAACAGCATTATCTCGATCTAGATCATTAGATAGAAGAGTAGAGAAATCTAAATCAAGTTGTTTAGTAGTGGTATCAATATTATTCAACACAAAATCATTAATGGTTTCATATGTACATTTATCTTCATAAATGTCACCACCATTATCAAAATACAAAGCAAGATTACGGTCTCCAGCAAAAACTTGATAAAAAGTGTTGGCATTAACATCACTATCATCTGCAGCAATGTAAGCAAAACAATTAGCTGCTTCTCAATTAGTGTTGACACTATAAGTGTTCATTGGAGTTGAACAAGGATTATTATCTAAATTATAAATACATACATTAGTATTGTCATCATAGTAAAGGTTACGATAACGATCAAGTGTGTAGTCATAATTATTTGATATTTCACTACGATAAACAGAAATTAGGTTAATATTTTCTTTAGTAATATCAGGGTAATAATATTGTTGATTAATATTAGATAAAGAATGATAATTGTGTGTGAAAGGAGTAAAAGAAAAAGAATTTTTTGGTGTGTATTCAGAAGTTAAACTGTAATTTACAGTTTGATATGGTGATTGACCATACAAAAATAATGCAGTACAGCAAGTAGTGGCTGCTAGAGCAGCTGCTGTGATTGTTAAGATTGATTTCATTAAATTAATTTTTTTCATATTATCTTTCACATTTACAAATGCACATTTACAAAACTAGAAATATCTTTGTATTTTTTTAGAATTTTGGCAACATCAGCATCAATTGATATCTTACCATTTTCTAGAAATATTATTCTATTTGCTAATTTTTCAATTTCTAAAATATTATGAGAAATACAAATTAATGTACATTTGTGCTTTTGAATATATTGTTTGATGTAATTTAGAATTTTTTTCTGTGAAAAAACATCAAGACCAGTAGTCAATTCATCCAAGAAAATAAGTTGTGGTCGAGAAACTAATGCTAAGAAAATATTCAATCTTTGTTTTTGTCCTCCAGATAAACTATTTGCTTCAAAATTCATAAGTTTTCTTAAATTAAATACATCGATCATTTCTTCTTTTTCATTAGGATCAACAAAATTAAAATTTCTAATTTCAATTAAGAAATTAATAATATCTTTAACTGCTAAACCAGTTGGATATGATGAAGTTTGAAATTGTACTCCCAGTTTTTCATAAGGAGAATTTAAATATGAAAAGCCAAAATTAATATTACCCATTGTTATTGGTAAAACTCCAGAAAACATTTCAATTAACGTTGTTTTTCCTGCACCATTTTTTCCTACCAAAGCAATACAATCACCATCATAAATTGTTAGATTTAAATGATTAATTACTGTTTTTCTTTTCTTTTTGCTATGAAGATTGAAAATTTTAGTAACATCTGTTGCTTTTAAAATAACTTTTTTATTAGGATTAGGAGTATATGCTAAACTTTGATCAAATTTAACTACTTTCTTTCTAGCACAAGTAGATTTTGAACTATTTAAATATTTAGTAATTTTTTTCAAACTTCACATATTGTTAATTTGTTTCTCTTCTTAATAAAATTACAGAAGTGCATATAGCAAACACACCATAAGGCACTGTCATATTTAGAATTTTATCCACTGGAGTTAAAACAAGAAATGGGTAACTGGTTAGTCCATTAAGTTGTGCATAATATGGAGTAGAAAAATCAAAAATACTTGATCCATAAACATTAAATGTACTTGCTTTAGAATAAATAGCTTCAAAAGCAGAAGTTACTGGATAACGGACAAAATCAATATAGCTAATATATCACAAGCTAGGATGTTGTGATGGTACTAAACAAATAGGTGTTAAAAATCCGGCAAGTACAATTGATAAAAAGACAATTAATGTACCTACTAAAGAAATTACTGATACACTTTTGCAAACCATTCCCATCATTGCACCAAAAGACATTGCAGTAATAAGATTTATGAAAATTACATATATAAGATCTAATCAATTGATTTGTCTAAAAGTAAAGAAAGTGATGTCTAACATTTCAGTTGATGAGAGACAGCACAATAAAACAGAGGCTAATGATATAAAAACAGTAATGATATTTAGAACACTATAAAACAAAATTCCAGCAATTGGTATTTTTCAAGGTTTGATAGATGAAGCCACAAGCATTTTACTAAATATTGAGTTCTTCAATTCAAAGATAGATTGTGGTAAAATCAACAAACTTAACAAGTACATTGTTAAGAATATGATTGCTGGAATAATTAGTTCACCAATTGCAATTGATGTAGTTGAATTAATATGTAGGTTGTAAGCTGTTAAAAATAGGAAAACAATGATAACAGGAATTACAAAAGTTAAAATTGGTCCAAAAATGGATTTTCAATAATTTTTATTGTAAATCTTTATCAATGAAAACATTTTCTTTATTTTTTATCCTGATAAATCATTTGAATATCTTTTTGCTTTCTTTTTTCAATTACTTTCTTTTTAAAAAATAAGCAATAGATAATGATACTAATGAGTGCAAAAGCAATACAACCAAGTATTATTCCCTCTAGAATCCACATTACATTTACATGTTGATATCCACTTATTGAAATAGAAAAGAAATATGCAATTGTAGATGAAGGTGTATAAATTGTATAGTCCTCATTCTCATATGAACAAAAATTAGGATCACCAACATTAATAGAAAGACATATTTGTCCAGTATTTGTTGAATAATCTGGATATGCATAGAAGTTATTGCTTCCATATATGGCATTAACAAGTATTTGCATATCAGTTAATTCATCAAATATGTAATTAGAAGACAAGAAATTTTCATTTAGATATGTGATAATTAAAGCTTCAAGACATTCGCCATTTGTATACTCTTTACTACTTGTAAGTAGACTCAATTCAGGAATTAAATTAGCTAAATCTTGATTTGTTGTGCTTAATTTCAAACTACTAGGTTCAACACCATATTTTTCAAGAATAAAATTATTAATTGCTAATTTAATAACATTAGTATTAGTATAAATAGCAGTTGTTTGATAATTATTTGTTAAATCTTCTTCAGTAGTAGAATCAGGTGAAGTAACTAAAACATTAGTATATTGATATAAAGGAGCATCTAATTCAGAAATACTAGGCGAAAATAAGTTTCTTAAATAATTACCATATACTTCAATAGTTCCATAAGTAGTAGTACTTGTAGCCATTAAATTGGTAATGTCATATCCAGCTTCTTTAATATGAGAACTAGCAGATCTGTAAGCAAAGGTATAAGGCAATATTGTTAAATGATTGTTTGATAAATTAATATCACTTAAATTACTAAAACCAGAATATTGAGCACTTGAACCATAATCAGATGAAGCAATTGTTTCGTTGGTTGCTCTAAAAATATAACATTTTTCATATGTTGATTCAGAACTCGGAGTTACATCAACATAACCAAAGAAAGGAACATATCAAAGATCATTATTTGATAAATCAATTGAAGTAAAATAACTATAAATTGAACTTGAGTAACCACTTGGTATTTCATAAAAGAATGGGCAATTTAATACTTTTACGGTGTCATCAGCATAAGGATCACTTAAAAAATCACCTTCTAAGTCTAAACAAACATCATTACCAGAAGCTGATTGAGTTTGCAAATTAGTTATGATTTGTGATGCACTAACATATGAGCTATCAATATTACCAGATGTTCCTTCAGCCAAAGTGCAAAAGAATGAAGCCAATTTTGAATTTAGAAAAAATTGATGATAAGTAAGATGTTCAGGGTGGAGTGGTCATCCATTTTGATCAAAAAAATCTTCAGGATCTTGTGTATAGCTTTCAGGAACACTTATACCAAGTAAATTTCATAATTGCACATAATCAGGAGCTAATGTATGAGAAGTAAAAGTGGTTTCATAATAATCTGTGTTTGTTGAATCAACACTAGCAGAATACATATGTGGTGTAGGATATGTGATAAAACCGACAGAATTTGATAATGTTCGCGGTGAAAGTTCTACATAAGTATCATTTATAAAATCATTGCTAGAACTTTTAAGAGAAATGTTGTAATTATTAAATGTTGTATTGTTATAACCAACAAAAGCAATAGTAGCAATGCCACCAATGCCTAATAAACCTAATAATGATCTTAAAAAATTTTTATTTCTTTTTTTCATGTTCAGCAATTATTTTCTTAATATGTTTGAAATATTCTTCACTTATTTCTGGGTCTTTTAGAGCACAATAATTTGTTGCATCTAGATAACCAATTTTTGACCCAGCATCAAATCTTTGGCCATTAAATACACAACCATAGATTTTTTTATTATTTTTTAGCATATATTGAAGAGCATCAGTTAGTTGAATTTCTCCACTCTTATCTGGGGATATATTATCTAATGCATCAAAAATATCAGGAGTCAAAACATAACGGCCTAAAATAGCATAATCACTTGGTGCTTTATCTATATCAGGTTTTTCAACTAGGTTATTAATGTTTAACAAAGTGCTTGATTTATCTTTTTTAAAATCAAGAATTCCATACTTGTTAACAGTATTATGACTAACTTTTTGGGTACCAACTATTGATGATTGTGTTTGCTTAAATGCTTCAATACATTGTTTGATAGCATTTTTCATACCTTGCTTTTGAAAAACTAAATCATCACCAAGAATTACAGCAAATGGTTCATTACTGCAAAAAGTTTGAGCACATTTGATAGCATCACCTAATCCTTTTGGCTCTTTTTGACGAATAAAATGAATGTTAGCCATTTTAGAAATGGACTTAACCATTTCATACATTTTCATTTTTTTATTATTTAACAATCTTTGCTCTAATTCAAATGAAGAGTCAAAATAATCAACTATTGAATTTTTATGAGATGAAACAATAATAAGAATTTCATCTATTCCAGCTTCCAATGCTTCATTAACAATGTAATGCATAGTAGGAACAGTCAAAATAGGTAGCATTTCTTTTGCTAATGCTTTAGTAACTGGTAAAAAGCGAGTGCCCATACCTGCTGCTGGTATTACTACCTTTTTCACAGTTTGAGTCATAAGTATTATTAGAGTATTATATATATTTATACAAAAGAGTGCAAGATGAAGAATTTGATAAGTTTATTATCAAGTTTTGCAAAAGTAGAGTTGAACATAATGCTAAAATCATGAATAAATGTTTTAAAAAAAAGATTTAAGTCTTTTGAACTGAATCTTCTTTGGTTAACAAAGATTTTCTTAGGTATCTTGTATTTATCAAAATAGTCTAGTAAATAGTTTATATTTGTGATAACATTAGAATTGTTTTTTTTACTCACACCTAGGAATAATTTTAAAAGATCAGTATAAAAAAATTTTAATTTTTTTTCATCATTTTTTAAGATTGACAAGAAGGTATATAAAAGCACGGCATTAATTGTGCAAGTGTTAATAGAATAACGAGAAGCAATACAATTGGCTATATGCTCAACAAAATTAGAATCTATATTAGCATTTGCAGTTCCAATTAAAAAAGAGCATATATTGATATCACCATCATCAAATTTACTAGTATTTAACATTTCTAGAATTATTCTAATTGCTGCTATTAAATGAGTTTTCATTTGTAAACTATATGTTTGGGAAAAGTAAGAAAAAAATCCTCTTGCAAGTAGTGAGAAGACAATCTCTATTTTTTTATCATTATCTTGATTGTCTTGAGTAGCAAAAATCAGTGTAGTTGGTACTAAAGAAGAGTCAGTAATGCAATAGAAATTGTTTTTATTTAGTATTAGGGATTTATTTGATATTTGTAAACCATCTGTTAGTTCATTACAATAAGAGACAAAAGGATTAATTGGTTTTTTAATAAGATTACCAAGTTCATAGTAATAATATGGCTTTTGAGAGAAGTATTGAACTAATATGCTCTTAGCTTGATTTTGAAAATTATCGTTACCAGCTAAAATAAAATTTTGAGTTTTAATTATATGACATTCAGTTTCTACATAATTAATCAAATCATTATCAATTTTTGGATTATCAATTTTATGAACTAATAATTTATTTTTCTTTGCATATATTTCAATGTCATTTTTGTTTGTTAGTATTAAAGAAAATTTTAAATTGTTTTGAATATTATTTAAATGATTATCTTTTGAGAAGCTAACATATCTAGGCAAAGTACAAGTATATTCTACTTGCCTTTGATTTCTTAAAAAAGGTACAAGCCATTGAAAGAATCTCAGTTTTGATATTTTATTAATTAAAATTCTAACAAATTTTAATTTGTTGATAAAACTCATAATATATCTAACAATAACCATGTTAGTTCTTAAAAATAAAAAGAAAATGTTACTAAAGATACTAAAAAACATAAAATTTCAATAATTTCTCTTTTATTTCTGCAATTTTATCATTACTAAATGTTTGGATTATTTTTTCATTTTTACTAATAATCTCATCTAAACTATTTAATAACTTTTTGCCATCTAAAATTAGATATTCTTCAAATTCTTCCATTGATCGAGAATACTGAAAATATTTACTTACAATATGTTTGGAATCATTAGCAAGTAAATTATTTAAAATATTTTGGTAAATATTATCAACTTGTTCAAGAAAAATTGCTGTCTTAGGATTGCGCATTTTTTTATTGCAAAAGTTATCTCATGTTTCTAATTTATTTGTAATTTCAAACAAATTTTCAATTAAACAAGCTGCTAAAATCTGCAAATATTTATCATCATTTTTATTTAAGACATTAAGGGCTAATCCTATAGCACACAAAAAATGCTTTTTATAGATAGATAATTCAACAAGTTTATGATGAAAGTTACTATAGACACAATAAGGAATGAATTTAGGATCAAAAATTAAACTATCTTTGATTTCAACTATCCCAGAAGAACTTAACAATAACCCTGGAATATTTTCAATAATTATTAAATTTTGATATTTGCAGTGAGTTTTGAATCAACAAACATCTTTGTAAGTTCCAAAAACAACTGCAATGTCAAAATTTAACTTTTCAGAATTTTTATTGTTTTTTATTTTTTTGCCATTAATTATTTTTACTAGTTTAAAACGATAAAGCAAACTTCATACTAAACATAAAAATTTTCAAGGAACAAATTTTGAAAAATAAATTAGTGAAACTTTTTTTGCTTTAATAGATTTAATCAATCACACAATTTGCATGACTGATTTTAAACCAATTATTGTTTTTCTAGGAAAATAATATTGTTTCACAATAAATATAATATTTTATATTAAGATGTTTTAAATATGAACAAAACAACATTCATTAAACAAAAAATGCAAGATTTGCTTAAAGTTGCATATGGTTGTACTGAAATAGGTGTAATTGGTTATCCATGTTCTTTAGCATATGATCAAGTAAAGGGCGAAGAAATTAAGCAATTGACATTAGAAATTTCTCCTTTTATCTATAAAAATGCTTCACGTGTAGGAGTACCAAATATGGGAAGATGTGGTATTCCAATGATGGCTGCTACTGGTGCTTATATATGTGCTCCAGAACGTAAATTAGAATTATTTTCTAGTGTTAATTTAAAACAAAAATCTGCAGCTAAAAAATTGATTGAAAGAAAACGAGTTAAAGTTATTGTTAATGATCAAGTAAACCCTGTTTATGCTGAAGTTCGATTAGAAACAACAAAGGGCAATAATGTGGTAGTTAGAATTGAAAAGGAACACGATAATGTTGTATTTATTAAAAAGAATGATTTTTGTGTTCGAGAACAAAAACAAAAAGAAGAAACTATCACAGTTCATAAAGAAGAATATTCAGCTAATGATTTCAGCATTAAAGAAATAATTAAGATTGTTGAGTCTTTACAGGAAAAAGATTTGTCTTTTTTGACTCAAGTATTTAAAATCAATCAAGAAATTTCTAGTTATGGTTTGAAACATAAAACTCCTGGATCATATACTGATATTTTTGCTAAAACATTTAAAAAACCCAACTGAAGACAACAAATTATTTTAGATACTGCTGCAGCTATTGATGCACGAATGCGTGGTGATTCATTACCAGTAATGTCTTCTTGTGGTTCAGGTGATCATGGATTAACTATTTCAATTCCTCAATATTCTTTTCATAAGCTAATGAAAACTTCAAATATTCGTTTCTTAAGAGGTTTAGCAATTGCAAATCTATTAACATGAATTATTAAACAAAATATTGGTAGTTTGTCTGCTTTATGTGGTAGTGTTATTGCTGCTGCAACTTCAGCTATGGTTGGCATTGCTTACCAAAGCGGATGAACATATAGTAAAATATCAGCTCTTATTGAAGCAATGTTATGTGCAAATGCTATATGTATATGTGATGGAGCAAAATCTAGTTGTACATTCAAAGTATCATCAGCATTATCATCTGGATTTATGATTTTTGATATGGTAGAGAATAATTATAAAATCACAGCAAGAGATGGAATAGTAGGAGATGATCCTAAGACAATTATTGAAGTTTTTAAAACTATTTCTAGTGAAAATAGCTTGAAATTGAATAATTCCATAGTTAAAATGTTAAATTCAATAAATTAAGAGTAAAATACTTAAATAATGAATTGAGCAACTATAGTTCTTATCATTCTAGGTGTGATAGCAATCATTATTGGATTGTTAATTTCTAGTAGTGGTGCTACATCAGGACTTAATGCTATGGCAGGACAAGATCTAGAATTATTTAAAAAAACTAAAGATCGTGGTTTTGTTAAAGCTATGCAAATGGTTTTATTTTTTATAGTTTTTATCATTGTTGTGTTATTAATTGTTTATAAAATAGTTAGTTAAGATTAAAAAGTAATTATCATAAGTTATTACAAAAT
>CAZIEX010000004.1:0-29364 GCA_964538585.1 uncultured Mycoplasmatales bacterium
TTTGTAATGTGCCCTCACCATAATTTAGGTTTCTTGCTTTAGGAGTTTACCGCGTTTCACCCAATAGTTTCCTATTGATTCGTCACTGTGGCACTTTATGTTGTTTAATCATGAATATTACTATTTTTAGATCAAACAATCTTCGTCACTTTATTAAGTGCTAGAGTTTATTTTTTAACTCTACTAAACCACTACATGCATCACAGCATGTGCAAGCATGGACTTTCCTCTATGTATTAAAACAATACACAGCAATTGACAATTGCGCTTATATTTTATAAATTATTTTGAATATTTTTCAGGGTGTTTTTTCATCATTAATGTAATAAATTCATCTTTTGGCATTTTACCATATTCTTGCATCAATTGTATGCAGTTTTGTAATTCATCATTTGCTCAACTAGAATCTTTGAACTCTCCAACATTTACTGATTTATGTTGTAGGTTTTTGTAATTTTCAAAAAAATCTTTAATAACATCCAATTTATGTTTAGGTAAATCAGATAAAGATTGGTAATCTTTATATCGAGGGTCACAATCAATAACACCAATTAACTTAGTGTCAGTTTCACCATCATCAATCATCTTCATAGCACCAAGAATTCTAGTTGGAACTATAATTCCTGGGTTAAATGGTTGATCAGCAATTACTAAAATATCAAGTTCATCACCATCTCAATCTAAAGCATTAGGAATAAATCCATAATTTTCAGGATAAACATTTGACCCATATAAAATACGATCAATAGATATTTTTCCAGTTTGACGATTGTATTCATATTTAATATTAGAAAGTTTAGGAATTTCAATAACTACATCAATTACTTTACTCATAATCTCTTTATTATAAATATAATATATGAACTTATGTCTACACCACACATTAATGCAAAAAAAGAAGATATTGCTCCAGTAGTTTTAATGCCTGGAGATCCATTAAGAGCAAAATGAATTGCTGAAACATTTTTAACAGATGTAAAAGTTGTTAATGATGTTCGTAATATGTTAGGTTTTACTGGTAAATATAAAGATAAAACTCTAACAATCATGGGAAGCGGAATGGGAATACCATCAATTGGTATTTACTCTTATGAATTATTTAATTTTTATGATGTAAAAACTATTATTCGAATTGGTTCTGCTGGTAGTATTGATACTAAAATCAAAATTGGTCAAGTTTTAATTGCTAAAGATGCTTATAGTTATTCACATTATGCTAATGAAATTGGAATTAGTGCCACTAACAATACATTGCATGCTACTCCATCACTGGTTGATCTTGCTATAACTACTGCTAGAGAATTACATATTCCTTTCCATATTGGACAAGTATATAGTGAAGATGCTTTTTATTCAAATAACTCTTTAGAAGATTTACCTAAAATTTCTAATAGTAGTCAAATGCTAGAAATGGAAGCATTTGGTTTATATGCAAATGCTATTCGTAGTAATAAATCAAGTTTAGCTATTCTAACATGTAGTGATTCATTGATAACTAAAGAATCACTAAATGCTGAAGATCGCCAAACTTCTTTCAAAGATATGGCTAAACTTGCTCTTGAAACTGCTATAAAACTTTTATAAAAAAGGAGGAGATAAAATAAATTATGGGAAATAAAAAATTATCTAAATATATTGATCACACTTTATTAAAACCTGATGCAACAAAAGAACAAATCATTGAATTATGTAAACAAGCAGTAGATAATGATTTTTTTAGTGTTTGTGTTAACCCAACCTTCATTCCTTTATGTAAAGAAACTTTAAAAAATTCTAATGTTAAAATTTGTACTGTGATTGGATTCCCATTAGGTGCCAACACTACTGAAACTAAAATATTTGAAACAATTGATGCAATCAATAAAGGCGCAGATGAAATTGATATGGTAATCAATATTGGTGCTTTAAAAAGTAATGATTTAGACTGTGTTGCTAATGAAATTAGTAAAATCAAAGCAGCATGCAATGATAAGATATTGAAAGTAATTATTGAGACTTGCTTATTAACTGAACAAGAAAAAATTAATGCTTGTCAATGTGTTATTAATGGTCATGCTGATTTTGTTAAGACTTCTACTGGTTTTTCAACTGGTGGAGCTACTATTGCTGATGTAAAACTACTACATAATCAAGTTGAAAATAAAGCATTTGTTAAAGCGAGTGGTGGAATTAAAACTAAAGAAGAATTCTTAGCAATGATCGAAGCAGGTGCTGATCGTATTGGCACATCTAGAGGAATTGAATTAATTAAGTAGTCTATATGAATATCATTGATTTAATTGAAAAGAAAAAAGCTAAACAAGCTTTAACTGAACAAGAAGTTAATTTTTTCTTCAATGAATACATCAAAAATCACACTATTAAAGATTATCAAGCTTCAAGTCTTTTAATGGCTATCTATTTTAATGGCTTAAATGAGAAAGAAGTTTATTACTTCACTAAAGCAACATTGGAATCAGGAAAAACTTTTAATTTTAATGAAGTTAAAGGTATTAAAATTGATAAGCATTCAACTGGTGGAGTTGGGGATAAGGTTTCAATGATTTTAGCTCCTATTTGTGTAGCACTTGGACTTAAGGTATGTAAACTTTCTGGTATTGGATTAGGACATACTGGAGGAACTCTAGATAAATTAGCTTCAATAGGAATTAACACAAATCTTAAGCGTGAACAATATCTTAAGATACTTAAAAAAGATGGAATGTTTGTTATTAGCCAGACACCAGAAATTTGTCCTGCTGATAAAGAAATTTATGCTTTAAGAAACTCAACTGCTACTATTGATTCTTTACCTTTAATTGCTTGTAGTGTTGTTGCAAAGAAAATTGCTTTTAAAACTGATTATGTTTTTATTGACCTAAAAGTTGGTTCTGGTGCTTTTTGTTCGACAATTAGTCAAGCCAAAAAACTTGCTCATATTATGATGGATTTATTCAAAAAATTCCATCATAAAGCTGTCGTTCATCTAACTAATATGGACCAACCTATTGGAACTAATGTAGGTAATGCTATTGAAGTACAAGGTGCAATTGATTACCTATTAGGAAAGCCTGAAAATGTTGCTATTAAAGAATTAATTGATGAATTTGTTATTGATATTTTATTAACAACCAAAAAAGCAAGTAATAAAAAACACGCACAAAAAATGATTAATGAAGTTATTGATAATAAAAAAGCTTATGAAATTTTTATCAAGTGGGCAATAGATCAGGGAGCCGATGAAAAAACTTTACGTTCTAATTTTTTTAAACCCAAATATAAATATGAAATCAAAAGCCCTAATACTGGATATATAACTTATAAATCTGCTAAAGAATTAGGTTTAATTTCTTTAGAATTGGGTGCTGGAAGATTAACTAAAGAATCATCTGTTGACTATCATGCAGGTATTCACTTAAATAAATCACATAATGATCACATCAAAAAAGGTGAAATATTAGGAATTCTTTATTCTTCTAAACCAATTAAAAAAGAACTTGTAACTAGATTCATTGATAATGTTAAATTTTCAACCACTAAATTTAAAGATATCAAACAAATTATTGAGGTAATTAAATAAGCCTATGAATGATGAATACAAAAAACTAATTAAATTATTAAATAATTCTTATTCACCATATTCTAAATTTGCTACTGCTGCTATTGTTAATACAGATGCTGGCAAATTTTATGGAGTAAATGTTGAAAATGCTTCATATGGTGCTACTATTTGTGCTGAGAGAAATGCTATATTTAATGCAATTACCAATGGAGCTAAGGATTTTAAATCAATTTCAATAATTTCTAATTCTAAAAGAAAAGACATAGTTCCTTGTGCATTATGTTTACAAGTGATGGCTGAATTTTTTGATAAGAATACCATTGTTAATGTTTATAACATTGATGGTGAATTGATGACTTATAAATTTAGCAATTTATTACCACATTATTTTAATAATGAACAACTTGAAAATAAATAGGAGTAAATATGAAAAATAATTTAGCTGAAAAATGAATGAATTCACCTAATGTAAGTTCAAAAGATAAAGAAATTATATCTAAGTACAATGATCAAGAATTAGCAACATATTTTGCTAATGATCATTTGCATTTTGGAACTGCTGGAATTCGTGGAAAAATGGGTCCTGGTACTTGTTTAATGAATAAATTTACTTACCAACAATACACAATTGGTCTTGCTAAATACATAATTAAACGTTTTCCAAAAAATCCTGCAGTTTTAATTGGTCATGATAATCGAATGAATTCCAAAGAATTCACTTTAGTGTGTGCAAATGTTTTAACTAGTTTTGGTATTAAAGTTTATTTATTTAAAAATAATCATTTAACTCCAACGCCAATTATTAGTTATGTCATTCGAGAAATGGGTTTAAATGGTGGAATCATTATCACTGCAAGCCATAATCCTAAACAAGACAATGGTTTTAAAGTTTATAATCCTAATGGTGGGCAAATTCTTCCTGAAGGTGCTAAAGAAATTGAAAAAGGAATGCCTAATTCAGATGAAATTATTGATATTAAAATCAAAACTAATTCTAATTTGATTAGAACTATTGATGAAAAATATTTAAATAATTATTTTTTAGCTGCTACTAAAGTTTTAATTGATCGAGATATTATTGAAAAACCAAAAACTTATCCAATTGTTATAACTACACACCACGGAACTGCAAGCCCATATTTACCTAAATTTTTAACACAATTAAAATTTAACATTAATCCTGTTAAACAACAATGTTTTGTTGATAAAAACTTTAAAAATTCACCTAGTTCTAATCCAGAATATTTTGACTCATTTAATGAGTCAATAAAGTTGGCTAATAAACTAAAAGCCAAGATTTGTTTGGGCGTTGACCCTGATGCTGATCGAATGGCTGTCTTAGTATATCATAATAACAAATGAAGACTAATGACTGGTAATGAAATGGGAATTATTTATAGTTATTATCTTTTAAATAACCGTTCATATATGAACCAACCTTTCATAGTAAGCTCTTATGTATCAACAGGTTATATCGATCGAATAGCTAAAAAATTTGATGCTCACATTTTCAGAACAGGTACTGGATTTAAATGAATGGGTGATTGTGTAAGCAAAAATAATGGCAAAATGGACTTTGTAGTTGCTTTTGAAGAAGCAATCGGAGCTCTAAATACTGATATTAATCGTGATAAAGATTCATTTACTGCTTCACTTTTAACTCTTGCAATTAATGATTGGTGTATTGAAAACAAAATGGATTTAGTTGATTATTTGGAAAAAGTTATTTTCAAAGAATTTGGAAATTGATTTGGAAAAACTGACTCATTTATTATCAATGATTTAAATTGAAAAGTTAAAGCAATTAAATTAATGGATTATTTTAAACATTTTGATAAAAAAGAAATTGGTACTTATAAAATCAAAAAAATTTCCTGAAATAAGATTGGTAATTGTTTAGAGTGAGATCTAAATGATGAAAATTGAATTAAATTCCGTATGTCAGGTACAGAACCAAAATTTAAAGTATATTACAATCTTTGTGATCAACCATTAGCAAAATTAAATTCTCAATATGAGAAGTTACATGAAATCTTTAAAAAAATAATTGAAAAATAAAATTATTTAATTCTAGCAATATCAAAAATATCACTTTGTGGTATTTTTTTTGTTATATGAATTGTATATTCTCTATTAGGTTGATTAACTATTTTTACTTCTTGACCAGCTTCATTTTTAATTCAAGAAATAGTAAAATCAAAATCTTTATCTTTACTTGTCATTAGTTCAAAATTATCTGAATTAGAAAAATAATTCTTGCTAGTAACTACAAATTCATCATCATCTATTTTCTGTTTAATAATAAATGCATAATTTTGAGTTACTGTTTTAGAATTTTCATTTTGAAGCATTTGCTGTAAAGTAGGTTGACCATCAAATCATGCTATAGATGTTTCTCGATTAGCCACTTTATTAACTTCTTTTCTTGCTTTAGAAATAATTTCTTTATTATCTGAAATTGCACTATATTCTTTAAGTAAATTGCTATAAGCTTTACATAAAGTAGCAATATAATGTTCAGTCTTCATTCTTCCTTCAATTTTATATGAAGCAAGATTTAATGGTATTAATTTATTCATTTGGCCAACTAAAGACATATCTTTAGCAGACATACTAAATAAATAATCATATTCTTTGTTTTGATCAGCTATTTTATAATTTCATCGGCAAGATTGAGCACATCCTCCTATATTAGCATCACGCATACAGAAATTATTACTCAACATACATCTACCAGAATATGAAATACAAACTGCACCATGAATAAAAAACTCTAATTCTATTTCATCTTTAATATTTCTCTTCATTAATTTTAATTCTTGAAAACTTATCTCTCTAGCTAGGACTATTCTTGAAGCCTTGTTTCTTTGAAAAAATTTAGCAGCTTTTGAATTAGTTATTGATTGTTGAGTTGAAATATGAATGCTAGCTTGAGGATTAACTTTTAAAATGCATTCAATGATAGCTGGATCAGCTACTATATATCCATCGGGTTCATATGAATCGATTCTTTTAATAAATTCTTCTAAGTTATTAAGGTGAATATTGTGACATAAGATATTAGCAACAATATAAGCTTTTTTATTATGTTTATGAGCAAAATGAATCATTGCTTTAATATCTTCATCTTCAAAATTAGATGCTCGTGCTCTTAGTGAATATTGTTTAGCACCAAAATAAATAGCATCTGCTCCATATAAGATTGCTATTTTTCCTCTAAATAAATCACCAGCAGGAGCTAATAATTCGATCTTATTCATTATCCTCTTCCTTTAAAACATAAAATAAGTCATCTTTAGGGTTTAATTTAGAAAAACCAAAAGATAAACTTTCTCCTTTATTAATTGCTATTTCCTCTTTTATTAATTGTTCCAAATCACCATTATTTATTGCTCGATAATATATATCTGTTGTTTTTATTAATCATTCATTATCATGTAAAAAACCATCAATAAGAATAAAATCTAACTTTTTTAGAGTATTCAAATAATTTAATAAAGTTAAATTATAAGCAGTGTATATTAATGTACCATTTGCATTTTGATAAATAATAGTAGGAAACTTTCTTTGTTCTTCTTTGATGAACATCTTTTGATTTGATAAATCTTTTTTTATTTGATGAATTTTAGCAAAATTAGAAAGCAAATTTCATCGTGAATGCATCATAAATACATATCCTGATACTTGTTTAATTAATTTAATTCTATTCTTGTGTTTAATGCAATCATTAATTTCATTAATATTTAATTCATTAGCTAAAACTACAGCATTAATATTATTCTTTGTATAAAAAGGAAACTGTCCATAATTAGTTGTTAATGATTTTGGATCATATATTAAATTAAGATTTAAGTTATTTTCAAAACTTATTTGATTAATAGCAAAATCATTAAAAATTACACCATCTATTTTTAATTCGTACAAGCTCATTAACAATTTAGTTAATGAAGTAATTTCATTTTCAAAATAAAATTTGTCTAACAAAACATATAATTCCTTTTTGTTTTCATGTGATAAAGATAAATATTCATTTAGTGAACATTGCGAAACTAAAGCATTAATTTTGTTAGAGAAATTTTCAATACCAATAACAACAATGTCACATTGAGTATTTTCTATTACATTAATGATGTTTGTACTAGCATTAACATATACCATTAATTTTGGTTTGTTTTCTTTTACAAATTGCATATCCATCATCTATATCAAATATTTTAATATTTCAATCTGGCAAACTTAATAATCACTTATGAAAATAGTCAAGTTTATTTAATAACTTAATTTGGTTTTTTGATAAGTTAGTTTTATTTCTAAATTTTTTCAAATAAATATTATCAATAAAAATTATTCCATTTTTGTTTAAAAAATTAGAGAATTTCTCAAATAAAATTTCTTGATGTGATTTACCTCCATCAAAAAAAATTAAATCATAATTATCTTTAGTTGTAAAATCAAATGCATCAACATTTAAACATGTAATCTTCTTATCATCTTTTAAGTTATTTTTTGCAACAAGAAAATTAGAATATTGTTTCTCTAAAGTAATAACTTTTTTTACACAATCTATATCACTAAAACATTTAGCACTATATCCATATGCAGTACCTATTTCCAAAATAGATTCAAATTTATTTTTTTTAATTAGGTCAATTAAACAAGTAATAGTTCTATCACGAACAATTGGAATAGAATTTTCTAAACTTTTTCTTTTAATTGTCTCTAGATTCATTTTGTTTACTATCTAAGTAGTTTTGTAAAATGTATTGAGCTGCTAATTTATCTTTTACTTTTTTAATTTTAGAAAATTTCAAATCGGCAAAATCTTTTAAATAAGAAATTGTATTGGATGTTGAATAAGATTCATCAAATAAAATTATTGGAATTGAAATATTGTTTTTTAATATTTGGTAAAATTTTTCAACTGCTAAAGTTGTAGAAGATTTTTGATTATTTTGTTTTAGAGGATAGCCCAAAATAATTTCATTAATATTTCCATATTTCTTAAGAAGAATTTTGATTTTATTAACTGCTTCTAAAAAATTGTTTTTAGAAAAAGTAATAGTCGTTAATGCTGAAGCAATCTTTTTTTGATCATCTGTTATAGCAATGCCTATTCTTACTAAACCAAAATCAATACCTAGAGATCGGGATTTATTTTTCATAAACTTTTTTTAAATTCTCGGTTCTTTTAAAATCAATATCTAAATCTTTAATTCGCTTAACTAATTCAGTAATCTTTTTATCTATATTACCATTGGATAAACGCAAATTATTATGTTCAAAAATTTGTTTTGCTATCTCTTTCAATTCAGTAATAGCTTCCTTGTAAATTTTTTGTTGTTTAGTAGTATGAGATTGCTCATTTTCTAAGCGAGATATTGTTCTATCAACTAATTCTTTAGATTCAATATCTTGATTATTTTGAAATGAATAATCATTTATAAAATATTTAAATGTTTTTAAAATTAATAAAAGATGATGGGAATGTAAAATGTTGGTTTTATCATTATCAAGTGGTTGATAATTTAAAACTAGTTCATTAGCAATGCTTGATATAATCTGAGG
Organism: uncultured Mycoplasmatales bacterium; assembly: GCA_964538585.1. Lineage (GTDB taxonomy): Bacteria > Bacillota_I > Bacilli_A > Mycoplasmatales > Mycoplasmoidaceae > Malacoplasma_A. Next base: position 9,107 of record CAZIEX010000004.1, read on the forward strand.
TTTTTTAATGACATAATCAATTAATTCTCTATAACATTTTTGTTTATTTCATAAAATTCAATAAGCATTTTCATTATTTTTTTTCATACCAAATTCAATAAAATCTATTTGTTTATCTTCAATTTGTTCAGCTGTTAAATTATTGTCTTCTAATTCCTCAATCTTTGGTTTATTTGTTTTTTTAACAATTTTACCTACATCATAAGCTTTTAATTGCTCATTTGCAATCTTTTGAAATCTTAATTTTAAATCAACTACAGGCAAACCACTTAATTTTGAAATTAGTTCTAAATGTGTTGTTCTAAATATTTCATTACCATTATTTAAAACAAAAGTAAGAAGTTCATCAATATGATTTATTAATTCATATTGTGGAATTTTCTTCTCAAGGTTTTTTTGAATATAAAAACTTACAAAATCAATAGCATTATTAATTATTTCTGCTAATTTGTTAACTCCATATTTAATTCTTACTTCATCAGCATCTTTGGCATCAATATCTTTATATTGAACAACACTAACATTAAATCCATTTTCAAGCAAAAATAATCCATTGGATATGTTAGCATTTGATCCTGCTTGGTCATTATCAAATGCAAGAATAATATTTTTTAAATTCTTTAATCCACTTAATAAAACTAATGAGTTTTGACTTAAAGCAGTTCCCATTGTTGCAACAACTTGCTCATATCCAGCTGAATAATAACTAATGCAATCAAAAAAACCTTCCACAATTATTAATGAATGACATTCATTATGTGAAATTCTATGATAATTTCAAAGTATTTTTGATTTATCAAAAATAGTATTATTTTGTGTATGTAAATACTTAACTTCTGGATGACTAGAAATATCCCTACCACTAAAAGCAACTATTGTTCCAAAAGAATTACAAATTGGAAAAGTAATTCTGTTCATTAAAACAGGATGCATTTTTTCATTTAAAATATTGGCTTTTAATAATTCATCCTCATTAAATTTTTTATCCTCTGGTAAATCTGCTCCTAAATAATTGTCCTTATTTGTTAATCAATCATGAATACTATTTAAATCATTAGGAGCAAACCCCAATTGAAATTCTTTTATAATTTCTTCATTTATTTGTCTTTGTAACAAATAATCTAAAGCATATTTGTTTTCGTCAACAAATAATTGACCCGTATATATTTCATTCACACGTTTATTAGCTTGAATTAATCTCTGTTGTTCAACACTTCAATGCTCAAAATTGTTTGATTTACTTGTAAATTCTTCTAACTTAGAAAGATCATAATTAATTAATTCTGCAACTTTTTTTACCGCTTGATGATAAGTAATTTTTTCATACTTTTCTACAAAATTAATTACATTACCAGACGTTCCACAAACAAAACATTTAAAAATATTTTTTTTAGGAGAAACAGCCAAAGAAGGATGTGTATCATTATGAAAAGGGCATAATCCAAAATAATTGTTTCCTTTTCTTTTTAGGTTAATATATTGACTTATAATATCAACTATATTAGCTGAAACAATAATATCATTGACAACATCAAAATAATTATTTAATACTTTAGCCATAACTTATTTGTTCAAATAATTTAAAACTTGATCAATATCAATTCTTTCTTGTTCCATTGAATCACGATTACGAATGGTAACTTTATGATCGTTTAATGAATCATAATCAAATGTAATGCAATAGTATGTACCAATAGCGTCTTGGCGTCGATATCTTTTACCAATTGAACCTGAAGTATCATAAGTTGCACTAATATTATGTTCAATGATATTGTCAAATATCTTTTTGGCTTCATCATTCAGTTTATTAACTAAAGGTAAAACAGCAACTTTGTAAGGAGCTAATTTGTAAGGCAAATGCATCACAACACGTGTATCATTCTCCAATTGTTGTTCTTCATAACAATCACAACAAATTGCATAAAATAATCTTTCAACTCCAACAGATGGTTCAATAATATATGGATTAATCTTACTACCTTGATCATCTAGGTAATATAAACCAGCTTTAGTTGCTTGATCATGAACATGTAAATCGTAATTTTGTCGATTAGCAAGTCCTCACAATTCAGAAAAACCATGTGGAAAATTATATTGAATATCAATTGTCCTCTTTGAATAATGTGATAGATCATTAGTAGGATGATCATATATCTTACAATTATTCATATTTAACTCGATTTTATCCTTTAAAAAAGATTGTATCTTTTTTAATTGCTCATCAAAAAAGCTATCAGCTTCAGATGGTAAGACAAATCATTCGCACTCCATTTGTTCAAATTCACGAGTTCTAAAAATAAAATTTCCTGGAGTAATTTCATTACGGAAGGCTTTCCCAATTTGACAAATAGCAAAAGGTAATTTTAAACGACTAACCCTTTGCACATCTTTAAAATTAATAAAAATCCCTTGAGCAGTTTCTGGTCTTAAATAAACTGTATGTTCAGCCTCTTGAATAACACCTTGGTTAGTAGCAAACATTAAATTGAATTGACGAATTGGAGTTCAGTCTTCTTTGCCACAAATAGGACATTTGATATGATTGTTTTTTATTAAATTAGTTAATTCTTCATTTGATGTATTCTCATTAACTTTAATCTTGGTTTGGCTAGCAATCAATTCATCAGCACGGAAACGATTATGACAATTTTTACAATCAATTAATGGATCAAAAAAACGTGATAAGTGACCACTACTAACTCAAGCTTTTGGATTTAAAATAATACTACTATCAATACCAACCGCTTTAGGTTCTTTGGTCACATATTCATCTCATCATAATTGCTTAATATTTCTTTTTAATAGTGAACCTATAGGTCCATAATCTCATCCATTAGCAATACCACCATAAATGGCAGAACAAGGAAAAACAAAACCATATACTTTTAAATGGTTCACAATTGTTTGCTGATCAAGTTTTTTAATTGTCATAATGATTTATTTAATTTTATATTATGTATCTTAATATAAATACAAAATAAAAATTAATCTTTTGTTAAAATTTCACATCCAGTATCAGTAACTAATACCATATATTCAAAATGACATGTTAATTTATGATTTTTAGAACATACTGTTCAATTATTTTTACTATCTATTGTATATTCATCTGAATCTTCCATTAGCATCGGTTCAATACAAACAACCATTCCCGGAACTAATTTAACTCCAGTATTTTTAGATCCCCAATTCAAAATAAGTGGGTCCTCGTGTGGTTTGTTTCCACATCCATGACCAGCAAAATCTTTAATTACTTCATAACCATGTTTTTTAGCAATTTCATATGTTTTTGCACTGATATCTCCAGTATAGATACCTGGTTTAATAATTTTTACTGATTCTTCTAAACAATCAATAGTTGCATCCAATAGTCTTTGTTTAGGTTCATCATTATTTGGTGGAAGAATTCAGCTAAAAGCAGAATCACAAACATGATCATCATATGTAATACCAATATCACATGTAATTAAGTCATTTGGTTTTAAAACATAATTATTACCAATACCATGAATCAATTGATCGTTAACACTAATACAAATATGTCCAGGAAAATCATATAAATGATAAAAAGTTGGTTTAGCACCATACTTTTTAATTAGCTTGTTAGCAAGAGTGTCAACTTCATAAGTAGTCATTCCTATATGAACTAATTCTATTAGTTCTTTCTTTACTAATTTTCAAATGTCACAAGCCTTTTTAATTGCTTGAATATCTTGCTCAGTTTTTAAATAAATCATAAAACTAAATTATTTATTAATGATCTTTTCAATTTTAGGTAAAAGATCAGAATTAGATTCATCAATTTTGATAGTGATTAATTTATGTTCATTTCGATAGTAATTGACTAAATCAAAAGTGGAAGTTTGGTAAACATTAAAACGTTTTTTAGCACTTTCTAATTTATCATCTTCACGTTGATTTAACTTACTACCACATATATCACAAATACCTTCAATTTTAGGCTTCTTGAAATATGAATTATATATAGTGTGACAATTTAAGCAAGTTAAACGCCCAGTAATTCTTTTGAGTGCTAATTCAAAAGGAATATCTAAGTAAATAACACAATCAATATCACAAATAGATTTCAAAAATTTTGCTTGATTAATTGTTCTAGGATAACCATCAAGAATAAAAGGAATATTATCTTGCAAACATTGTTTTATATATGAAGCAATGATTTCATTAGTGATATCATCATTAATTAATTGCCCACTAGCAATGATTTCTTTAATTTTAGAACCGAAAGGTGTATTTAATTTTGATGTTTCCCGGAATAAATCACCAGTTGATAATTGTTTATAGTTATATTTCTTAACTAAAAGTTGAGCTATTGTACCCTTACCACTACCAGGAGCTCCCAAAAGAATGATATTAGGTAATTTATTTATCATAACTCTTCAACTTCTTTGTTATTTTCAATATCATCATTGAAATAACTTGCTTGAATTTTATTTCTAGTAATTTCATATCCAGTAACTGTGGTCGCAGATTTAATAGAATTCCAAATTTCAATACTTGCACTAACAATAATAATAATTCCAGTTCCTCCAACTGCTATACCACTTGGAATACCGGTTAATTTGCTAATGATATATGGTAATACAGCAATAATTGCTAAGAAGAATGAACCTAATCAATTAACTCGACTAAGAACACGACTAATATGTTTTTCAGTATCTTCTCCTGACTGAATACCAGGAATAAATTTTCCTGATTTTTCAAAGTTTTCTACCAATTGTGGTGGATTAATTTGAACATATGAATAAAAGAAAGTGAAAAGAATAATCAACACAAAATATAGTGCCATACCAGTTCATGAACTTAGTGTAAAATAATCATGAATAATTCATTTACCAGAACCTTCACCTAAAAATTGAGCTACTGTTGTTGGAATAGAAATTATTGAACTAGCAAAAATTACTGGAATAACACCGGCAGAATTTAATTTAATTGGTAGATAAGGTAAATTATTAACATCATTAGTTAAACCTTGACCAGTTTGCTGAATAGGAATTTTTCTAATACAGTTGTTAATAAATGTTACAACCATAAGAATTAAAAAATAGAAAATTAGATAAATGATAAACAATAAAATAACTGTTAAAATATATCCACTTAAAGTTGGTGATACTTTTTCACTTATTGAAACAAATACAGTTTGGAAATTAGCAAATAAACTTGATAAAATACCAGCTAAAATAATAACTGTAATACCATTACCAACACCTCGTTTAGAAATCATATCACCAAAGAAAATTGCTATATAGCTTCCTCCAGTTAATATTGCTATCAAAGCAATAATTTCACCAGCTGATAAATCAGATAAACTACTTGCTCCAAAAATAGTAAAAGTTTCACTACTTGAAGAACTATTCATATTTAAGATCAAAGCAATTACTGCATATGATTGAATCAAGCAGAAAGGAAAGGTTAAACATCTAGTAATAACCTCTAATTTTCTCTTTCCTCTTTCTCCTTGCTTTTGCATTCGTGAAAGTGGTGGAATCAAATCACTTGATAATAATTGAACAATAATTTGACTAGTAATGTATGGTCCAACACCAACAGCAAATATAGACATTCGGGTTAATCCACCACCTGCTAATAAGTTTAACAATGAAGAAAAATCATCGCTTGTAGTGTAATCAGAAGGGATAGAAATACCAGGAATAGTAATAATACTTCCAATGTGAAATGCTAACAAAATGAAAACTGTAAAAAAGATTCCACCAAGAACTTGTTTATTAGTAAAAATTTCTTTAAATCTTTTCCAATAAAAATTTCTTGAAATAGTTGCTTCTTCAATAGTTGATTGTTTATTAGTACCATTAGACTTAACCTTAACGGGAGTGTAATTGAAAATTAAAGCATTCTTGTTACGAATATAATTAGCCTTAGCTTCAGACAAATGATTTTGATAAATAGTAAAAAATCGAGCTCTTTGTTCAGGAGTTAAATCTTGATTGATAACAGATGATTTATACTCCTCTCGATAATACTTACACATTTGTTTGTATCAATTTTTATTAGCTCTTTTAGCAGCTTTTAAATTTTGATACTTTGTGTTAATATTAAAATCATTAGGTTTTTTCATTATTTAGTATTAGATAATAACTTAATTTTACATCCTAGTTTTTCTAATTTTTCTTTTAAACTAGTAGACATTAATTCTATTGTAAAAGATAATGATGATACTTCGGATTTTAATTTTTGTGATGAACCAATTATTTTAATTGGATATTTTTCTTTTCCAATGATGTGGTGTTCCATTAAAGTTTCACGATTAATGTTTTTTTCTTTGATTTTTAAAATTGTATTAATAGATACAGCATATACATTTTTGCGGAAATTATATGAATTAAAACCAACTTTAGGAATTTTACGATAAATCGGTGTTTGACCACCTTCAAATCCAATTCTTACATTACCAGATTTTCTTGAATGTTGACCTTTCATACCATGACTTGATGTTTTTCCTAATCCAGAAGAAAAACCACGACCATAAGTACGAGTTTTATGACCACGAGATCCTTTTGTATATTTTAAAGTATGTAATTCCATATCTTACTCCTTTACCTCATTAGATTGAGAATTAGTATTGTTAGTTTGTTCTGTTTTTGTAGCTTGTTGTTGCTTTTTATCAACAAATTTATCACGAGCTTTTAAAACATAGAAAGGAGTTAATTGTTTTTTTAGTCCATTAATAATAGCTGTAACCATGTTAGTTGGTGAATTAGAACCTAAATTTTTAGTATACACATCTTTAAATCCAGCTAATTCAATAACATCACGAATTACACCACCAGCAATAATACCAGTACCTTCAGGAGCTGGTTTAATTAAAACACGACTTGCTCCTTCACGACCAATGATCTCATGATAAAGTGTTCCTGATTTAGTCATCTTAATAGTAACTAATGCTTTTCGGGCATTTTTAATTGCTTTTTTAATAGCATTTGGGGTTTCGTTTGCTTTACCAATTCCAAATCCAACTTTACCCATACGATCACCAACAATAACTAAAGCACTAAATCGCATATGACGTCCACCTTTAGTAGTTTTGGAAATTCTTTTGATTCTTACACGTTCTTCAAAATTATCACCTAAACTACTACGACGTGGTGTACGCTTTAGGTTTGGGCGGATACGATTAAAGTTATTCTCATTTTTTTTAGTTTCAGTTGATTTTTGTTCAACTGTAACTTGTTCTTTTTTTACTTCAATATTTTGATCAGTCATAACTTACTCCTACTTTCTAGAATTTTAAACCTGCTTCTCTAGCTGCATTTGCTAAAGCAGCAACTCTTCCATGATATTTATTGCCACCACGGTCAAAAGCAACTGAGCTAACTCCAACTTTCATTCCTAATTTAGCAATTTCAGTTCCAACTTGTTTAGCTGCTTGTAAATTATTAGCTTTTAATTTAAGAGTTAGAGTTGAAGTAGCAGCTAACACTTTATTTTGAGAATCATCAATAATTTGTGCATAAATATGATGATCAGTTTTACTAACAACTAGTCGAGGTAAAGTATTTTCACATCGTTTTAAAGTTTTAGTTGTACGTAGATGACGTAATTTACGTTGTTTTTTTCTATCAAAATTAACTTGTTTCATAATTATTTCTTAGCTCCTTCAGCAGTTTTACCAACTTTACGAATGATATGTTCACCTTTGTACATAATACCTTTACCATTATATGGTTCAGGTTTTCTAATAGCACGAACTTTAGCAGCAAATTCACCTACTAAAATTTTATCTATTCCAGTAATATCAATATCAGTTGGGGTTTTACAAGTAACAGTTAAACCTGCAGGAATATCCAAATTTACAGGATGAGAAAAACCAATAGCTAAATTTAACTTGTTATTAGTAACATTAGCTTTATATCCAACACCTTCAATGTGTAAAGAACGAGTATAACCATTAGCTACACCTTCAATAGCATTGAAAATAAGGGAATTAATTGTTCCATGGAACATCTTTGTTTGCTTTTCTTCATTCTTTCTAGTAACTATTATTTGATTATCTTTTTGTTCAACTTTTATATAACTTGGATATTCAACATTAAGTTCCCCTTTAGGTCCAGTTATAATAACATTAGTTGGATTAATAGTTAATGTTACACCATTAGGGATAGTAATTAAACGATTTCCTTTACGCGACATATCATTCTCCTTTATCAAACATACATTAACACTTCACCACCCAAGTTTTCTTTACGTGCTTGAGCATCAGTCATAATTCCTTTGGAAGTAGAAATAATGGCAATACCTAATCCGTGAAGAACACGAGGAAGTTTATTAGCTTGTTGGTACACTCTTAATCCAGGTTTAGAAATTTGTTTAATTCCATTAATAGTTGGAATAGAGTTTTTATATTTTAATTCAACAAGTGTGTTTTTGCGACGATTAACAGTTATAACTTTGAAATCAGTTATATATCCTTCATTTTTCAAAACAGTTAAAATAGAAGAAATTAAATTAGAACCAAAAAAACTAATACTTGGAATTCTTGCTTTATTGGCATTTTTAATACGTACAACTAAATTTGCAATTGGATCTGTCATATTTTACTCCTTTATCATGATGATTTCTTTAATCCTGGAATAGCACCTTTATATGCTAACTCACGCATACAAATACGGCATAATCCAAATTTACGGTTAACAGCATGAGGTCGACCACAACGGACACATCGGGTGTATTCACGTGTTTTATATTTTTGTACTCTTTTTTGTTTAGCGATTAATGATTTTTTTGCCATATAATTTCTCCTTACTTAATAATGATTGGTAAACCAATCGCTTTTAACATATGTCTTGCAACATCAGCTTTATTTGTTGAAGTTACAAATGTAATGTTAAATCCATGAACTCTTTTAACTTCATCAAAATTAATTTCTGGGAAAATAATTTGTTCTTTAATCCCCATTGTGTAATTACCTTGTTGATCAAAAGAATTAGTAGGTAAGCCTTTAAAGTCACGAACACGAGGTAATGCAATGTTAATTAGATTTTCTAAAAAGTTTCACATTTTTTCACCACGCAAAGTAACCATAACACCAATTGGTTGGTTTTCACGAACTTTAAAAGATGCGATTGCTTTTTTAGCGCGTGTTAAAACTGGCTTTTGTCCAGTGATAGCTTCAACTTCTCTAAAAGCTAAATCAACTAACTTAGCATCAGAAGATTCAGCACCAATACCCATATTGACAACAACTTTTTCAAGTTTTGGATATTCATTAACATTTTTAAAACCATAAATTGGTTTTAAAGTATCAATAATTTTTTGTTGATAAATTTTTGCTTTTGCACCCATAAATTATTTTTTCTTACCTCCTGGAACAACTTCAGTTTTTGTTTTTTTAGCAATACGAATTTTTTTATTATTCTTATCAATTTTATAAGATATTTTGGAAATACCTTGAGGAGCTTTCGGAACAACAAGTGCTAATTTACTTAAAGCAATTGGTGCTTCCGTAGAAACAATACCACCTTTTTCTTGTGTTTGTTGGTTTGACTTTTTATGACGTTTTATCATATTTAAACCTTCAACAATAGCAGTTTGCTTTTTTAAATTAATAGATAAAACAATACCTTCTTTGGTTGTTTCATCACCTGAGATTAAACGGACTAAATCACCTTTTTTAATTCTTTGCATAAATACTCCTTATAAAACTTCTTGTGCTAATGAAATAATACGCATAAAACCTTTATCACGTAATTCACGAGCAACTGGTCCAAAAATACGAGTTCCTTTTGGTAACTTATCTTCTTTAATTAAAACACAAGCATTGTCATCAAATTTAACCATATTACCATTTGGACGTTTAACATTTTTATGAACACGAACAATAACAGCTAATGACATTTGCCCTTTTTTAACATTACCATTGGGTGTAGCATCCTTTATGCTTACTTTAACAATGTCACCAACTGTAGCATAACGTTGACGAGAATTTCCTAAGATTTTAATTACACCAACTTTTTTTGCCCCAGTATTATCAGCAACATTTAAACGAGTCATGAATTGAATCATATTTTCTTCCTCCAATTTAACCTTACTTAGCTTTTGTAACTATATTTAAAACACGATAACATACAGTTTTGCTAATTGGACGTGTTTCAACAATTCTTACAGTATCACCAACTGCACATAATTTTTGTGGGTCAGATACATGGTATTTCTTGTTAGAAATAACTTGTTTCTTATACAAAGGATGTAAGAATTTACGTTGAACATCAACTGTAATAGTTTTATCCATCTTTGTTGAAACAACTACACCTTTAAAAGTTTTACGGTGATTACGATTGATAGTATTAGTCATTATTTATCCTCCTTAGTGGTAGGTTGAGATTGTTCTTTTTTAGTCGATTCTACTTTAGATTTATTATCAGGTTTAGATTCAACTTTAGTAGTAGGTTTCTCAGCTTTAGGTTCAACATTCTCTACAGGTTTATTGTTAGTTGATTTTTTAGCTTTAGTTTGTTCTTTTTCTTGACTAGAAACAAAATCATTAACTTTTTTAGTAAAGTCATGAATCTTATTAGTCTTTTCTTCAAGTAAGTAAATACCATGACTTCCAATTGAAGTTTTATAACCACGAGTTTTTAAGATAAATAAGCAACGTGCAAGATTACGACGAATTGATTGCAATAAATGTGTTTTTTCAATTTCACCTGTTGCCAATTTAAAACGTGACTCTAATAATTGTGAACTTAATCTTACAACTAAAGCGCATAATTCAACATCATCTTTTTTTGATAATTGTGCAAATTCTTTATTCATGAGCAATCTCCCCTTTCTTAACAATTCTTGTTGTTACGTTTAATTTGTTTCCTGCTTTTCTTAAAGCTTCTTTCATTTGGTGTTCAGGAATACCAGCAATTTCACAAATTACAGTACCTTTTTTAACTACAGCAACTCACATTTCAGGATTACCTTTACCAGAACCCATACGTACTTCAAGTGGTTTTTTAGTTAATGATAATTGTGGGAAAACACGAATTCACATTTTTCCAATATTACCTATTGCCTTAGATAAAACAATACGCAAAGCCTCTAATTGATGATCAGTAACTCAATTACCTTCAGTAGCCATTAAACCATATTCACCAAAAGCAACATATTTATTACCTTTGGCTTTACCATCGTATTTAACACGATGAGGTTTACGATATTTTACACGTTTAGGTTGCATCATAATTAATTACCTTCCTTTACTTGGTTGTTACGTGATTTGCTGCGGAAACGACTAGCACGAATTTCATTTTGCTTTTGTGGAGTAATTTGGTTGTTTAATCCTTTTTTAAAGATTTCACCACGATTAATTCATACTTTTACACCAATTAAACCATAAGTAGTGTGTGCTTCTTCTAGTGCATAATCCAAATCACTACGAATAGTATTCATTGGTATAACACCTTCAGAATATCCTTCTTCTCTAGCCATTTCTACTCCACCAAGTCTTCCTGATACATTAGTCTTAATTCCTAATGCATGAGAAGCCATAACTTTACGAATTGCCATTTTTTGAGCAACTCTAAATGAAACACGGTTTTCAATGGCATCAGCAATTTCTCTAGCAATTACCCTTGCACTTCAAGCAACATTTTCATATTGAAGAACATTAATATTAACTTTAATTTTACGACCAACAATTTTATTAACATTTAAAGCTAGTGCTTTAACTTCAGTACTTTCTTTACCTAAGATAATTCCTGGTTGACCACAATAAATGAAAATATTAATAGATAATTGAGTTCTTTCAATTTCTACACGATCAACTTGAGCATTATGATAATTTTTAAAAATTAACTTACGAATTTTATCATCTTCAAGTAATCAACTAGCCATTTGGGTATTATCTTTGGCTATTCAACGTGATTGTCAGTTTTTATTAATACCATAACGATATCCATTTGGATTAACTTTTTGTCCCATTATTTATCTCCTTTTTGAATACCAATACGTGGTTGTTGAGCTTTTTCATCTTTAACTGATGTTTGTATTCGTTTAGTTTCATGAATATGTTTCTTAGATTGATTACGTTTAGCTAAACGTTTTTTAACTTCCAACAAATCAACTTGGCGTTGTTTAGGATCATCACTTAAAGTTAATGTCAAGGTAACAAAACGTTTACGAATTGGTGAGCTGCTTCCTTTGGCACGAGGAATCATTCTTTTAATTGTTTTACCTTGATTAGCAGTGATCTCATAAATATATAAGTTGTTAGCAATCATTGCGTGGTTGTTAGTTGCATTAGCTTGAGCAGATACTAATAATTTGTGAATGTATCTAGCTGCTTTATTAGGGGTATTTTCAAGAATCACTAAGGCTTGACTAACTTTTTTATTACGAACTAAATCGCAAACTAAATTAGCTTTTTGTGATGAAATGTGAATTCCTTTTTGACTTACACTAGTTTTCATAATTTGCTCCTTTTATCCTATTTACCTGCAGCTGAATCTGCCGCTTTATTATTTGAAGAGTGTTGTTTGAAAACACGAGTTGGAGCAAATTCACCTAATTTGTGACCTACCATATCTTCAGTGACAAATACAGGAATAAAGCTTTTTCCATTATGAACTTCAAAAGTTAAACCAACAAATTCAGGGAATATTGCACTTTTACGTGATCAAGTTTTAATATTTTTCTTTTTATCTGCTTTTCGCATTAATTGAACTTTTTTCATTAAAGATGGTTCACAATAAGCGCCTTTTTTACTACTACGTGACATTTAAAATACCTCCTATTTTCCTTTACGACGACGAATAATCAAAGCATTAGAAGCTTTTTTAGCTTTACGTGTTTTAACACCCATATGACGTTTACCTCAAGGTGTACGTGGTGCATCATAACCAATTGATTGGCGACCTTCACCACCACCATGAGGGTGATCATTAGGATTCATAACTGAACCACGTACAGTTGGACGAATACCCATTTTACGACTACGTCCAGCTTTAGCTAAATTAACTAAATTATGATCCGAATTAGATACAACACCAATAGTTGCTCTAGCATCATTAGGAATTTTTCTCACTTCTCCAGATGATAACTTAACAATCATATATTTACCTGTTTCATCTTTACCTAATAATTGAGCTGAACTACCAGCAGAACGAACTAATTGACCACCTTTATGAGGTGAAAGCTCAATATTATGGATAAATGTACCTTCTGGAATATTTTTAATTGCTAAGCAATTACCAACTTTAATATCTGTTTTTTCTCCAGAAATAATGGTATCACCAACTTTTAAATCTTTAGGTGCTAAGATATATCTCTTTTCACCATCAGCATAAACAACTAAAGAAATAAAAGCAGTACGATTAGGATCATATTCAATAGTTCTAATAGTTGCTGGAATATTATCTTTATTACGTTTGAAATCAATTAAACGATAATATCGACGGTGTTGACCACCTTGATGACGGGTCGTAATTTGCCCATGCATATTACGACCAGACTGATTTTGAATTATTTTAATCAATTTCTTTTCTGGTTTAGAAGTAGTTAATTCTTTTTTGTAATCAATTGAAATAACTGTATGTTTTCCACTTCCACGAGTTTTTGCAATTTTAATCGCCATAAAATCTCCTTATTATTTCTTAGTCTCCTCAATTGGTTTAGTATCAGATGAAGAAACTTCTTTTAATTGACCTTTAGTTTTAGCTTCTGAAATAGTTTTTTCATCTTTCTTAGATGCAGAAGTTTCTTCTTCAGGTTGTTCACTAAAAATAGTAATTGATTTACCTTTAGGAACAATAATGTAAGCAATCTTCATTGTTTTTGTGTGGCCTGGATGAAGAGAAGCAGTACGAGTTTTAGCAGGTTTACGAATTTGTATATTTACTTTGGCTGGAGCAAAACCATATAGAGCACTAAAAGCTGAAATAATTTCATATTTATTAGCTTTCATATCCACAACAAAAGCATAAGTGTGTGGTTCAGATTCTTGTAATAGATTAGTTTTTTCAGTAACTAATGGACGAATAATTACACGAGAAATATCCATAATTATTTATATACCTTTCTTAGTAAATCAATTGTTGAGTCTTGTAAAATTACATAATTTGCATTCACAAGATCACGAGTTGATACTTGATTAAATAATTTAGCATTAGCTTTTGGTAAATTAGCAATTGATTTTTGAATATTTGTTGTTTTTTCATTCAAAACAAATAAAACTTTTTTACTAGCAATTTTCATTTTCTTTAACATATTGTTAATGGTTTTAGTGCTAGGTTTAGTCATTTTAGGTTCAACTAAAACAAATAGTTCTTCATTATTTACTTTTTCAGTTAATGCTGATCTAAAAGCTAAATGAACAACTTTACGATTAACTTTTTTGGTGTAATTACGATTTGGTTTGGGGCCAAAAGCTACTCCACCACCAACTCATTGTGGATTACGAGTTGAACCTTGACGAGCATTACCAGTATGTTTTTGCATTCAAGGTTTTTTACCTCCACCTCTAACTTCAGCTTTAGTTAAAGTTGAATGTGTTCCTTGTCTTTGAGCAGCATTTTCAGCAATAATAGTATCAAACATTGCTTGTTTAGCAATCTTCTCAACCAATAAATCTTTAGTAAATGACTCAGTTTTTACAACTTCACCATCAAGGTTGATAACTTTTACTTTTTTCTCCATAAGTTACTCCTTATTTATTTATTCCTTGTTCTTTCGCTTTTTCTTTTTCTAAACGTTCTGCTTCTTTTTTAGCTTCAGCAACTTTTGCAGCAGCTTCAGCAGCTTTTTGTTCTTCAGCAGCTTTTTCCGCTGCTTCAGCAGCAACATTTGCTTCGTGTAAAGCTTCTTTATCTTCTAATGCCTCATTAGCACGAAGAATATCTTCTTTAATTTCTTTACTTACAATCTTAACATCAATTTTCTTTTCAGGTTGTTTGATAGAAGATTTGATTAAAACTGAGCTATTTTTAGGACCAGGAATTACGCCTTTAATTAAAATTACATTTCACTTAGAAATTGGTTCTAACACTAAAAGGTTTTGTGTAGTAACAGTTTCATGTCCATATTGACCAGCCATTTTCTTTCCTTTAGGTACTCTTTGACCTTGAGATCCACCACGACCAAAAGCAATAGAACCTTGATAACGATGTGGAAAACCAGCACCATGAGATTTAGGACCAGTTTTATAATTTCAACGAACAATAGCTCCAGTATATCCTCGACCTCTAGTTGTACCTTGAACATCAACTAATTCACCAATTTCAAATTGGTCAACTTTAATTAGATCACCTTTCTTGTATTCAATTGATAAATTATCAAATTCAGCAACAAGATTATATGGATCAACATCTAATTTTTTGAAAAAACCAAGTGTAGATTTTTTCAGTTTATTAACTTTCTTTTCTGGAATTTTATCATATCCAATTACAACACGTTTATCTTCGTAAGATAAAACAATATTAGGTTCACATTGAATGACTGTAGTAGGTAATAAATTACCATTAACATCAAACAATTGCACCATTCCAACTTTTCTTCCAATAATGTACTTCATAGTAAATGTCTCCTAATGACTAAACCTTAATCTCAATATTAACACCTGTAGGAATTGCTAAACGTTTAAGTGATTCAATAGTTTTAGCATTAGTGTTAGTTAAAATTAATAATCGTTTGTGAGTACGTCTTTCAAATTGTTCCATTGAAGGCTTATTAACATGCACACTACGACAAATAGTAAATTTCTCACATTTTGTTGGTAAAGGAATTGGTCCTTTCAATTCACAATTACTATCTTTAGCAATCTCAATAATTTTCTTGACAGAAATATCAAGCAAATTAGGATCATAAGACAATAATTTAATTCTTAATTCTTGGTACATATAATTCTCCTATGTGTAATAGTTAAAGAAAAAGCTTCTAAGGTTTGTCCTTGACAACACTTCTTGGTGTATCAATAAATTTAAAAGCTATGTATATTTTACTAAATAAATAAAAAAAGTAAAAAATATTGAAAGAAAATGCAAAATATCCAAATAATTTTTGGATATAATTGACTTATGGATAAGAAAAATATTAATCCCTTGTTCGGTTTGGGTACAATAAATGAAACCACTAATCAGTATTTTACCAATACTGTGTATTTAAATCAATTAAACAATAATGGAATTAATGCTTACAATGTTACATTTATTCCAGGTTGTAGGAACAATTGACATATTCATAGTTCAACTGAAAATGGTGGTCAATTGTTACTATGTACTGATGGATTTGGTTGATATCAAGAAGAAAATAAACCAGCTCGTAAATTAAAACCAGGTGATGTTGTTTATATTGCTCCTAATGTAAAACATTGACATGGTGCAACAAAAGATTCTTATTTCACTCATGTTGGGATAGATATTCCTGGAAAACAAACTAAGACTATTTGACTTGAGAAAGTTGAAGATAGCTATTACAACAATCTCTAATTTTAGATAATTTGTTAATTAATTTAAAGAAGATTTCTTCTTTAAATTTTTTAGATATATTGTGAAATTGTTAGCTTGTTGAATAATTTTCTTATATTCAGGATTTTCTTGCAATTCTTTTGATGGTTTATGTTCTTTTAATTTATTGAAAAAATATAACACAAAAAATGTGTCAAAATTATCAGAAACATAACTATGGTCATTTTTAATGATATCATATGCACCTTTAACAGCATTAAATAATCCTCTTGTTTTATGTAAATTAAATGGTGATAAAGAACGAGAATTACTTGTTTCTCTTAAAATATAAAGTGTTTCTGGTTTAAAGATTATCTCTTTTGCTCGAGAATATGTAATTAATAGATAGTGCAAATCTTCCATATAAACATCTTCTTCAGGAAAGAATAAATTATTTTTAACCAAAAAATCACGACGATATGCTTTTGCTCAAACAGAAGGTTTATCAAGTGTTGCTGCATTTCATGTATTTAGACAAATAGGCTCATTGGTGTTAAAAGTATAAGCCATAGTATTTTTAAATACACCACTAACTAATAGAACCCGATTTTCAAAACTAAAAATATCTAAATCAGGTCATTGATTAAATATTTCATTAATTCTTGCTAAACAATTCTCCATCAAATAATCATCTGAATCCATATACATAATAATGTCACCTGTTGCTGCTTTAACCCCTAAATTACGAGCATTTCCAGGCCCTTTATTTTTTCCTAAAACATTAATCAAATGAAATTTCTCATGTGTTTTTACATAGTTATTAATAAATTGCAATGTGGAATATTTCTTTGAAGCATCATTAACAACAAAACATTCATAATTTTGATGTTGTTGTTTAACTACTGAATCAAAGCATTCTAATAAAAGCTTAGCATCTGTATCATAAACAGGAATAACAACACTGATTTTGTAATTTTTCATAGAAATAATTATATTAATGGGACAAATAAATAAAATTAAGATATATGCAAATTTTAAAGAAATATGCCATAAATGATAAACATCTGTTATGTTTTGATGTTCTAGCTGATGAAAAAAAATGAGCAAGTCATTTAAAAAGAAACAGTAAGGAATTGGCTAAAAATGTTAAAGTTAAAGGATATCGCCCTGGTAATGTTCCTTTGAATATAGCAATCAAACATATTAATCCTAATGAACTATTAAGTAAATCAGCTACTACTTTTGTTAATGTTATATATGATGAATTAATTAAGAGTCCTGAAGTAGTTGATCAAGATATTCTTGAAGATGCATATAATGCTATTGTCTCTCAACTTACAATGGAAAAATTAGTTGTTACTTTTCAATTTTATGTTGTACCTAAACTAACAAAATTTGATTACAAACACATTGACATCAAACATGATAATGTTAATGTAACTAATTTAGAAATAGAAAACCAATTAAATATGTTGGTATGAAAAACTTCACGTTCAACTAATAAAATTCAAAAAGATGTAGGAATCACTAATACTGATCTTGTAGTTTTAAATTTCCATGGAACTATAAATGGAGAACCTTTTATGGGTTCAGATGGTGAAAACTATGAATTGGATATGTCAGCAAATGAAATGCTTCCTGGTTTCGAAAAAAATTTATTAGGATTAAAAGAAAAAGAAAAAAAGACATTTACTATTAAATTACCAAGTGATTTTTTTGACTCATCTATTGCTGGTAAAGAAGCAAAATTTGATGTTGAAATTTTGCAAATTAAGCAAAATTTAAAAACTAAAATTGATGAATCATTTATTAAAAATATGCATATTCCTAATGTAAAAACTGTAGATGATTTAAAAGAGTTTTACAAAAAGAGTATTGCTATTCAAAAAATCAATACTGAATATTATCGATTACGTTCAGAAATTGTTAAATATTGAGTTGATAATTCTGAACTAGATTATTATCCTGAACCATTATTAAAAAATCAAAGACAAATGTTTTATTCTAATTATGAAAAAAATGCTAAAGCAAAACATGTTTTAGTTAAAGAATATGTTGAAAAATATGAACGAACAATTGGTACTTATGATAAATTGTTAGAAATCATTGATGGACAAGCTAAAAATAACATTAAATTAATGTTCATTATGGATGAAGTTATTGAAAAAGAAAAGATAAGTGTTACTGAGCAAGATATTATGAACAAATTAAATGATCTTTCAATTCAATATCGTGTTTCTATTGATTCTTTGAAAAAGTCTAAAGAAAATGATGAAAACTTTAAAATTGAATTACTTCAAGAAAAAGTTTTCAAAACCATTATTAATTTAAACACAAAATAACAATTTTTATATATAATTCTTATGCAATATACCATAGACAGTAACTGGTTTTTACCTTAATTTGTTACCGAGGGATAAAATATTTTTATTTATATTCATCTTATATGTCTTGGTATACCCAAGACGTTTTTTCTAGTGTATTGCTTAAAATAAATAAAGAAAGGATTTATTGTTGTGAAAGCAATTATTCAACAAAAAATAAATACAGTTGAAGCTTTAGCAAATGATCTTAAAACTGCTAAAGCAGTCGTCGCTTTTGAATATCATGGTGCTAATGCAAAAGATATCACAAAAGTACGAAGAGCTTTGCATTTTGCTGGTGCAAAAATGTATGTAGCAAAAAACAACATTTTTAATCGTGCTTTGCAAGCTGCAAATTTAAATCAATTCACTACCCTTTCTGGTCCTAATGCTTTAATTGTGGCTCAACAAGATGAAATTATTCCATTTAAAGAATTGAATGAATTACAAAAAACTTATAAATCAGTCATCTTTAAACAAGGAATAATAAATGGTACAGTAGTTACTGATGACCAAGTAAAAGAATTAGCAAACATTCCTTCTCGTGAAGGTTTATTGTCAATGCTATTATCTTGCTTACAAGCCCCTATTCGCAATTTAGCTTATGGAATTAAGGCTGTTGGTGAATCAAAACAATAATTGAAAGGAAATATATTACTTATGGCAAAATTAACTAAAGAAGAAATTGTTGCTTCATTAAAAGAAATGAGTTTACTAGAAATCAATGATTTAGTGAAACTAATTGAAACTGAATTTGGTGTTTCTGCTGCTGCTCCAGTTGCTGTAGCGGCTGTTGCAAAAGAAGAGGCTCCTACAAGTGTAACTATTTCATTAATTGAAGCTGGAGCTCAAAAAGTTGCTGCTATTAAAGCATACCGTGAAGCTACTGGTGTTGGTTTAATGGAAGCTAAAACTGCTGTTGAAAGTTTACCAGCTAAGATTAAAGAAGCAATTAAACCTGAAGAAGCTGAAGAAATCAAGAAAACTTTTGAAGCTATTGGTGCAAAAGTTAAGATTGAAGCTGCTTAGTAAAATAGTCTTACTATTTTTGAGTTTTTCATTTAATCAAATATTTACATGAGAATAGCAAGGAAAATTATTTAAATGGCAATTTCTAAAGATTTTAAAGCAAGCTTAGTAAAACAGTATGGTGGTAAGGCATCTAACACTGGGAGTATTGCATCGCAGGTTGCAATTCTAACAGCTGAAATTAATGCAATTACTAACCATGTAAAAGTTCATAAAAAAGACTTTTCTTCAAAACTAGGTTTATATAAAAAAGTTCAAAAACGTCGTCGTTTATTAAAGTATTTAATGAAAAATGACATTGAACAATACCGTAAATTAATAAAAGATTTACAAATACGTGGTTAATACATTAACTACATAAATAAAAAAAATAGGAAATTTCTCTATTTTTTATTTAATTAAATTTAATTTAGAGAACTAATAATCAAAATAATTAACTAGTATAAAAAAACAAAAACCACAT
>CAZIEX010000005.1:0-9004 GCA_964538585.1 uncultured Mycoplasmatales bacterium
CAATTTTATCCAACATTAATTCTCAATCAATTGAAATTAACCAAAAAGTAAATAAGCAAAAAAATCATTTAGGTGCTGGAGATATGGCTGTTGTTTATGGATATGCAACAAATGAAACAAAAGATTATTTACCAATACCTTACTTATTAGCAACTCTATTTATTGCTAAGATCAATAAGTTAACTAAAACTAAAAAATTATTAAAAACTAAATTTGATTCTAAATGCCAAGTTTCTGTTTACTATGATGATGATTTTCATCCAATTGGAATTGATAATGTTATAGTTTCACTTCAGCATGATAAAGATGCTAATCTTGATGAATTAAAAAAACAAA
This sequence comes from uncultured Mycoplasmatales bacterium, assembly GCA_964538585.1. Classification (GTDB taxonomy): domain Bacteria; phylum Bacillota_I; class Bacilli_A; order Mycoplasmatales; family Mycoplasmoidaceae; genus Malacoplasma_A. The sequence goes on from CAZIEX010000005.1 coordinate 337, forward strand.
TACTAAATGAAATACTAATTCCAATTGCTAAAAATTACCACATGAATGATGATTTTGATTTTTTCTTAAACCAAAATGGTTCTTTTATTTTAGGTGGGCCATTTGGTGATACAGGATTAACTGGTCGAAAATTAATGACTGATACTTATGGAACAATAGCTCACCATGGTGGAGGCGCTTTTAGTGGAAAAGATTATACTAAAGTCGATCGTTCAGGAGCTTATTTTGCAAGATACATTGCAAAAAACCTAGTAGCAAGTGGTGTTGCTGATCGTTTAGAAATTCAATTAGCATTCAATATTGGAAACGAATTACCTATATCATTATTCATTAATGCTTTTAATACCAATAAAATTGAATTAGAAAAAATTTATAAAATCATAAATGATTTATTTTCTTTAAAGCTAGTAGATATAGTTAATCAATTTGATATGAAAAATATTAAATATAGTAACTATAGTGTTTATGGTCATTTTACTAACCAGTTACACTCTGCTCCATGAGAACAACTAGATAAAGTAGAAGAAATCAAGAAATATTTATCCAACAGTGACTAGATGTCTAGTCTAAATATTTATATAATATTAGACAATTATGAATAAGAATATTCAACCAAAAGTTCATCCAGTTAAATATCATTGTGCATCATGTGGTGCAGAATATACTATTATGTCTACTATTAAACAAGATTCTGTTTCAATTGATGTTTGTTCAAATTGCCATCCTTTTTACATTGGTAAAAATGTAAATCAAAAAGTTAAAGGGCGTGCTGAAAAATTATCTGCTAAATTTGATGCAGGTCATAAAGTAATTGAAAGTAAGCCAGTTAAAACTGAAACCAAAAAAATTAGATCTAATAATAAAAAAGTTATTAAATCGCTTGATGATTTACAATAATTTTCATTCTTGCATTAATAATAATTTTCATTTACATTGATTTTTAGTCTATGGAGTATGATAAAAATCTTTATGCTTCATTGCAAGCAATATCTAATCAATATGAAGATCTAAATAAAAAATTAGAAAATCCTGAATTAGATATTAATGAAGTAAAAAATATTAATAAAGCTATCAAACAACATAAAAAAGTGTATGAGCACTTTTTAATTTATAAGAAACTAATTGATAATGCTATCCAAGATGAAAAAGCACTAAATGATTCAGATCCATCATTAGTTGAACTTGCAAAAAATGAATTAGATGAAATAAGAAAACAAATTCCTAATCTTGAAAAAGAATTAAAAATTCTTTTAATTCCTCAAGATGAAAATAATGACAAAGATGTTATCGTTGAAATGCGTCCTGGAGTTGGAGGTGACGAATCTTGTATTTTTGTTGCCGATTTATTTGAATGTTACAAGAAATATGCTGATAAAAAGGGATGAAAAATCAAAATCAATAATTCATCATATAGTGGTTCAGGATGTGATTACATATTCTTTACTATGAAAGGTAATGAAGTTTATTCAATGTTTAAATTTGAATCTGGTGTTCACCGTGTACAAAGAGTACCACTAACTGAAACTAAAGGTAGAGTTCATACTTCAACAATTACTGTAGCAGTATTACCAGAAATTGATCCTATTGATTTTACCATTAATCCTAGTGATTTAAGAATTGATACTTATCGAGCTTCAGGAGCTGGTGGTCAACACGTCAATCGAACTGAATCTGCTGTTAGAATTACACACATTCCAACAAATATTGTTGTAGCCTGTCAAGAAGGAAGAAGCCAAATTGAAAATAGAGAAACAGCAATGGGTTTATTACGTGCAAAATTATGACAAAAATACAATGATGAGCAACAGTCAAAAATTTCTAATTTGCGAAAATCTCAAGTTGGTTCTAGTGAAAGAAGTGAAAAAATAAGAACTTATAATTATCCGCAAAATCGTGTTACTGATCATCGAATTGGACTAACATTAAACAAATTAGATCAAATCATGGAAGGTAATTTAGATGAGATTATTAATCCATTAATTGCTCATGAACAAGAAGAATTATTAGATTCATTAAAAGATGAAAACATCTAAAAGATATACATTTAGTGAACTTATAAATAAAACAAACCAAAAATATCCTAATATAGCAATTAATTTATCAATTCTTTTTTATTTATCTAATAAAGTTAAAACTTCATTAGATTTATTAATAAAGAGAAATCATGAAATCGATTTTGATTTTAGACTATATCAAAAATTAATTAATGAATATTATGTAAACAGCAAACCATTAGCACATATTATTCATTCTGCTACATTCAATGATTTAGAATTAATTGTTGATAATCAAGTTCATGCTCCACGTAATGAGACTGAATTTATGGTTAAAACACTTCAAGCTTTACTACTAACTAATTATGAATTCAAATCAATTCTTGATCTATGTGCTGGAAGTGGAAATATAGGCATATCAATTAAAGCTCATTTCAATTACATAGATTTGACCCTAGTTGATATAGATGAAAAAGCGATTGTAAACATTAAAAAGAATTTGAATAAGTATCAAATAAAAGCTAATGTAATTAATGAAGATGTAAAAACCTTTTTCAATCAAAACAATACTAAATTTGATGTAATAGTTATGAACCCTCCATATGTACCTATAAATGAACTAAACAAGGAAATGCTTAAATATGAAAGCAAAATAAGCTTTAACAATTCATCTGATTGTTTATATCTTTATAAATTACTACTAGATAATCTACCAAAAATTACTAGTGATAATTACATAGTTTGTTGTGAATTTGGATATAACCAAAAACAAGATTTAATTGATTTAATAAAAAAATATAAGTTATTAAAGAATACAACATTCTATAAAGATTTAAATCAAAATGATCGGTTTTTCATCATAAAAAAATAATGTGCTTGTTACACATTATTAATTTCTATTTCTTAGATTCTTGTTCTTGTTCTTCTTTTGATTTTATTTCTGAAGATTTAGACTTGTTAGTTGACTTTTTAGTCTTAGCTTGTTCTTTTTCTTTCTCAATAACTTCTTCAGGTAATTTCTTATATTTGTGAATATAATCAATTTGCTTTTTAACTATTGTTTCAAGAACCAAAAGTGATTTAACAATTAATTCTAATTCTTTCCAATTTTCTTTTAAAATCTTTTTAGCACGAACATATTCAGCATCAATAATCTTTTCAATTGCAGCATCAATCTTTTGAGCTGTTTGTTCAGAATAATTCTTAGAATAAGGATTTTGTTGACCTTCGCTTGGAATTAATTGTGAAAGTCCTAAATCAGTCATACCTAATTGAGTAACCATTGCTCTAGCAATATTAGTAATCTTATATAAATCATTTGATGCTCCAGTACTAATACCGGATGGACCATATTTAATTTCTTCAGCAGCACGACCACCCAATGTACTAGCAATAATTGCTAATAAATCAGATTTCTTTTGAATAGATAACTCTTGTTTTTCAGGAGTAGCTAAAGTATATCCGGCTGCAACTCCACGTGGAATGATAGTGATTTTTTCCACTACATCACTTCCTGGAATATTCAAACCAACCAAAGCATGACCTGCTTCATGAACAGCAATGTGAATCTTTTCTTCCTCAGTAATAACACGAGTATGTTTGGCTGGACCAGCAATTACACGATCAATTGCTTCATCAATTTCTTTCATTCCTACTGATGTTTTGTTTTCTCTTACAGATAATAATGTCGCTTCATTAAGAACATTTTCAAGTTGTGCTCCACTAAATCCTGGGGTACGACGAGCAATATCATTAATATCTACAGTAGATGAAATATTTTTGTTTTTTGTGTGAATTTTTAATATTGCTTCACGTTCTTTAATATCAGGTAAATTAATTTGAATATGTCGATCAAATCTACCAGGACGTAAAATAGCTTCATCTAAAACATCTAATCGGTTAGTTGCAGCAATAATAACTACACCAGATTTAGTATTAAATCCATCCATTTCTGCTAATAATTGATTAATAGTTTGATCAGCAATTCCAGCTGAAGTACCAGCAATATCATATCGGCCACGTTTAGCTGCTACAGAGTCAAATTCATCAATAAAAATAATTGATGGGGATGCTTTTTTAGCATTGGTAAATAAATCACGCACACGCTTTGCACCAACACCAACTAACATATCTTCAAATGAAGAACCTGTTACTTGGAAGAAAGGAACTTTTGCTTCTCCAGCAACTGCTTTAGCCAATAAGGTTTTACCAGTTCCAGGAGGACCATATAGAATTACTCCTTTTGGTGCTCTTGCACCCATAGCAGCATAACGGTTAGGATTTTTTAAATAATCGACAATTTCAATTAATTCTGCTTTTTCTTCTTTTAAACCAGCAACATCTTCAAACTTAACATTTGATTTAGCAAGTTTAGCTTGTGATTTACCAACACTTCAAAGTGATTCTTCACCACTGCCACCTTGAAGTTTAGATATTTTCATGAAATATCAAACAAATAATGCAACAATAATAATTGTAGGTAATAAGTTAAGCAAAATATATCCAACATTAGAACTGCTTGCAACTGTTGCAGTAGTTGTAGTATCATTAAATAATTGAATTAAACTAATTTCATCAGCATCAGCAGATGAATTTAATTCTTCTCATGTCCCACCATTATTTAAATAGTAATTACCACCATCTAAAGCATATGTTAAAGAAAAATCGCTTGAAATTAATGAGTAGACATTAATACCTTGAAGTTCTTGTGATCCAACAGTAATATCTTCAACTGTAGATCATTCACTAACTGTAAAACAAACTCTGCCCCTTTCATTGGTTGTAGCATAAAAATGATAAATATCTCTTGAACTACCAACAACATAATATTCAGCTTCAAATGAATCTGGGTCGGCTGTTAAATTACTGCTCCCAGAACTAATTGTTACTTGATTATTCCTATATGTAATATCATTAACAGAAATAGTTGAATAATGAGGAGTTGATAAATATCAAATAAGTCAAATAAAAAAAGCAATAAAACCTAAAATGACAAATCATTTCAAATATTTTCACCAAGTAGCAAAAGTGGTTTTTTCACCAGTCTTATCTTTGTTGGGTTTATCTGCACTTGCTTTAGATGAACCACTATTGGTAGATTCAGTTTTATTGTCTTTCTTATTTTCTGCATCTTCATCTGCAAATAAAAAAATATTTTCTTTTTTGTTCATTATTTATTCTCCTTTTTTGCTAACTTGGCTAATTCTTGATCAAAAATTTTATGATTAAACACACCAATATATGGAATATTACGCATATATTCTTTATAGTCTAATCCAAATCCTACAAGAAATTCATCAGGAAGATCAAAGCAATAATAATCAGGATTAATATCAGCTTGTCTTTTGGCTTGTTTGTTACCTAAACACATAACTTTTATGCTTGCAGGATTACGTTTTTTTAACATATCCACAAATGTTTTTAAAGTTCTTCCCGAATCACATAAATCATCAAATACAATCACATGACGATCTTTGATATCAGACTTTAAGTCAGTTACCATATTAAGTTTATTAGAATTTACTACTCCACCATTATAACTAGTAAAAACTACAAAGTCAGTTTGAACATCGATCTTTACATTAGATAAAACTTTTGCAAAAAAAGGAATAGCTCCTTTTAAAATGGCAACTAAAATTGGTTGCTTATTTGCATAGTTCAAATCAATTCACTTAGCTGCTTTTTTTGTAGCTTGATTAATTTGGTGTTCAGAAATAAGAATTTTTTCAATACGGGAATCAATTTGTTTGTGAATCATATTCTATATAATATATAAGTATAAGTATAAATATAAAAATATGAATAACTCTTATAATGTTCTAATTGTTGGTGGTGGTTTAGTTGGAATGTATGCTGCTAGTTTAGCTAAAGATAAAGGACTTAATCCACTACTAATTGAAGCAACTAATAAATTAGGTGGCCAACCAGCTAGTTTATATCCTAAAAAACTAATTTTTGACCTACCAACGTATGATCAAATTACTGGTGAGGAAATTGTTAAAAATGCTAAAAATCAATTATTTAAACAATTAAAGCAAGAAGATGTATTACTAAATACAAGTTTAATTTCTTATGAAATTAAAAATAATGATATTGTATGTCATTTATCTAATAACAAAGAAATAGTTGTTAAATATATGATTATTGCTACTGGTAACGGCTTGTTTGAACCGATTTTATTAGAAATTCCTGGAACTAAAAACAATAAAAAAGTTTTGTATAACATTAGCGATCCAATTAGTATTAAAAATCAACAAATTGTCGTATTAGGTGGTGGCGATTCAGCTGTTGATTTAGCTAATCTCTTATCACAAGAAAATCATGTATCAATAATTCATCGACGTGATACATTTAGAGCAACCGGTAATAATGTTTCTCTTTTGTATAAAAACAATGTTAACACTATTATGAGTGCTAGTCTAATTGAGATAAAAGATAATACATTAACTTATAAAATTCCTGATAAAGAAACCAATATTAAATTTGATAAATTAATTGTCCAATATGGACAAAAATTTAATACTAATCTTGACATTTTTAAAGCAATCAACAAAAGCCAACTAAATCAATTTATTGTTAATGAAAATATGCAAACTAATTTCTCTAACATTTTTGCTATTGGTAATTGTTGTGATTATCCTAATCGACCTAATTTAATTTCATTAGGTTTTGGAGAAGCGGCCAAAGCAATAATGTACATTGTAAGCAAAGAGCATGTCTATCCAAACTTGTAATCTTCCAAAAGTTTTAGTTATTGTTGGTCCTACTACTAGTCATAAAACTGCATTAGCCATTAAAATAGCTAACACTTTTAATGGAGAGATTATTAATGCAGATGCTTATCAAGTTTATAAAGATATGATAATTGGTACAAATGCACCAACAAAAAGCGAATTGCAGCAAACACAATTCCATTTGAATCAGTTTATTGAAATTACTGAAAAATGAGATATTAAAAAATTTCAATCTTTAGCAACCCAAACTATAAAAAATATTATAAGCAATAATAAACTGCCAATTATAGTTGGTGGATCTAATCTTTACATTGATGCAATTTTAAGAAATTATGATTTAACTGCTCCAGAGCGTGATACGAAATATGAAAGAATGGATTCAGTAACTCTCTATAACAAATTAAAAGCAATTGATGAATCAACTGCTATCAAAATTGGAGTTAATAATCATAAAAAGCTAGCTCGAGCTTTGCAACTACTAAGTTTGGATAAAAATAATTTAACAAATGTGTCACAACCTATTTTTGAATTTTTTATTGTTGAGTGTAATTATGATTCTCGAATTGATTTATATAAATCAATTAACAATAAAGTTGATGAAATGATCAAAGATGGATGAATTAGTGAAGTTGAAAAATTGTTAGCAAAATATGGATATGATTATTTAATTTCATCAAATGCATTTAAAGCAATCGGTTATTGTGATATTTTAAATCATATTGTAAAAAAACAGGATTTAGATCTAGATAAAATAAAACAAAACATAAGACATTATGCCAAAAGACAAATTACTTGAATTCGAAATAAATTTAAACCAAATATAAGGTATCTGCAAAATAATCAACAAGAAGTTTTTGATGAAATTAAAAAATGATTAAAAAATTAAAAAGTTTATACATCCATATACCATTCTGTAAAAGTATTTGTACATATTGTTATTTTGTTAGATCTATACCTAAAACAGCTACAGAAATAGACAAATATTTAGATTATTTAATTCAAAAAATAAAAATTGAATGTAAAAACAAAAAATTTGAAACAATTTACATAGGTGGTGGTACCCCTAATTGTTTATCTAAATTACAATTATCTAGATTACTGAATGAATGTCATGATCATTTAGCAAAAAATGGTGAATTTACTATTGAATGTAATCCTGAATTTGTAACAGATATTCAAGCAAAGATCTTAAAAAAATACAATGTTAATAGAGTTTCACTAGGAGCACAAACATTAAATCCAAAAATTCTAAAATTATTTAATAGAAAACATAATAATACTCAATTAATTAAATCAATTAAAGCTTTGAGAAAACACAATATTAATAACATCAATGTTGACTTTATTTATGGGTTTAATTTAATGAATATTGCTAATATCAAAGAAGCTATTGATTTTATTAAAATTTATAAAATCCCTCATGTTTCATTTTATAGTTTAGAATTAAAAGAAGGGTCAATTCTTAACAAATTAAATTATCAGATAAATGAAGAAAAAAATGATCAACAATTCAAATTTATTATTCAATACTTAAAAAAATCTCACTATAAAAGATATGAAGTTAGTAATTGATGTCTAGATAAATCATTCATTTGTAAACATAATTTATCGTATTGAAAATCAAATGATTGAAAAGCTATTGGTTTAGGTGCATATGGTTTAGAAAATAAAAACTATTATTTTTATTACAAAAATAAACAAAATAAAATATGCAAACAAAATACAAAATTATCATTAAAAGATTACTATTTCCAAATTATTTCAATGGGTTTAAGACTAATTGAAGGTATAGATTTAAAAATTGATAAAAACAAAAAAGCGTTTGAATATTTCAAAACAAAAATTGATCCAAAACTCATTAAAATAAAAAATAATAAATTAATTGCAAAAAATATTAATCAATTAGATAATATTCTTATTGAAATTATCTAATATGAAAAA
>CAZIEX010000005.1:9104-23369 GCA_964538585.1 uncultured Mycoplasmatales bacterium
GATAATTTAGAATTGAATAATATTAACTTAACTGATGAAGGAAGTTCTTTAATTGACTATTACAACAATAACACCATTTTCATTACTGTTCAATATAATTACTTAATAAATGAGCCTGAAAAGAAAGATGATTCTACTATTGTTTATGGAATTGACTTTTCAGGATATTTAACAATTGGTTTTCAAAAAGATGTTGAGGATTTAGGGTTTGTGGCTGGTGATGTTGTTAGTATCATTTATAAATTTGATGCTGAGGATGTTTCTTATAAACTACAAATTAATGAAGACAGTGATCGATTTACAGATAATTCATCATATGAATTTTGCGAAGATAATGAATTGACAAAAGCTTTTGGAATAATTGATTGAACTCAAGGAGGTAATACACAACCAGTGTATGCTATCACCGAAATGAGTGATATGAATTTAGCTTCACATAACTATATAAATGGTTATGTTTTAAAAAATTAGTTAAATTTACTAATAATTTTTTGAAAATCAGTACCTTTTATTCATTCGTCAATTAAGTCAGTACTTTTTTTAATTAATGGTTCAACTTTTTGTTTTTCAAATGAAGTAAATTTACCTATTACTCAATCAATTATTGAGCATTGATTTGTTGGTCTTCCAATTCCAATTCTAACTCTTTTAATATCTTCACGATATAAGCTATCAATAATATTTTGCATTCCTTTTTGTCCTGCAGATGACCCAGAAGTTTTTATTCTTCATTGTCCAAGTGGAGTATCAAGATCATCTAAAAAAATCAAAATATCTGTTGGATCAATATCATAATACTGACAAATGTCTTTGACAAATTGTCCAGACAAATTCATATAGGTATATGGTTTAGCCACTATAAATGATTCACCTTGTTCATTTTTAAATTTAATAAATTTACCATTAAATTTGTTTTCAGTTAATTCTAAATTATGTTTTTTTAATCATTCATCTATAACCATAAAACCAATATTATGTCTAGTATCAGTATATTCCTTTGGTCAATTTCCTAATCCAACTATTAATTTCATATTTACCTACCTAATAAGATCATTTAATATTTCACTTTTCTTTAAGTAAAACATTAAATAAAAACTAAAAGATATAGTACTAAAAACTATATAACAGACACTAACTGTGATGATAATCGCTTTCACTGTACTTAATGGTTTATTATCTATGATATACCCAGCAGTTAATACACCAAGACCACATAATACAATAAGCAAAAACAAAAATATTTTGGTTATATTAAAATAAAGATTAATCTTTTTAGCTCTTTTTTTAATTTCAGTTTCAGTAATTTTGTTAGTATCTAATGATGTATTAAAGAAATTTGCTGCAACCCAATACAACGTAAATAAAAAAAGCATTATAAAACCATCTGTCAAACAAAGTGTCTTAAGAGTTTTAGATTGAATATTATTTGAATAACTATATCCTAAACAAATTAAAGTCAAAATTAAAAACAATACCAATAAAATTCCAAGAATAATTATCATAGGGATTCAGGTTGATTTATAGTGATATGATTTATCAAACCAAGCTTTTTTATTATGAATTTCTCAACTTTCATTATTCTTTTTCATAATTAGAATCTCTTTTCATTAATATTGCATCACAATTTTTAAAATAGTTTTTAATAGTTTTAATTTTATTAAATCCTAATGATAGATAAAAATTAATTGCTTTTTTATTATTAATTTCAACTTCACAAAATATAGGAAGTTGATATTTTTTTAAACAATTAAATAATTGTTTACCATATGATTTTCTTCGTTCAGATTTAGTAATTATGATTTGATATAAATCTATATGATCAGTTAAACAATATGCTATTAAATAACCAATTATTTCTTTATCTTCAATTACTTTAATAAAAATAACATCTTTATTATCAATGAATTTTGTTAATTCTTCTTTTGAATAAAATCAATCATCCAAAAAGTATTGTTTTTGTAAATTAGAAATAAATGTTAAATCACTATTATTTACTTTTGTTATTTTCATATTAAATTGGATTTTTTAAATATAAGGGTTCAAATTGTTCTAATGATTCTACTAACTTAAAATGGGTTTGGTGAGTTAAAAAATTTTGTTTAAAATCAATGTTTTGATAATTTATAAATGTTTTAAATTGATCATATTTCTCAATAAAAGAATTTAATTTTGCTTTATCAATCAAAATAGGTTTTTGAATAGCTTGATAATTTTCATAAATAGCAAAATATAGTTTATCACCTCTGGCATCTAAAATAGAAATACCCGTGCCTTCTTTGGTATTGAATAGTAATGAACTTATTGTATAAAGTTTGCAATTTAATATATTTTTTAAAGTACTAGCAACAATATATCCCACTCTACAACCTGTGAAACTTCCGGGGCCATTTACTAAATAAACAGTTTTTAAATTGTTCTTTATTGACAAATTATTTTTGTTAAACAAAGTAGTGATTTCATTAACTACTATGTCAGTCATATTGTTGTGTGTTGGTTTGATTGAATAATCAAATAATTTATTTTCACAAACAAGCAACAAATAACATGTATCTTGAGTAGTATCAATAACTAATGAAATGTCTTTATTCATTATCTAACCTTTCTAACATCTTCTTAAATGTTGAATCAGGTTCTAAACTAAATACCATAACTTTGTTAGAACTTGGATCAACAAACTTTAAATAAGAAGAAAATAAATATTGGTTATAATTTGAATCTTCGTTTTCTACACCATACACTGGATCATTAAAAATATAGTGATGAATATATTGCATATGGACACGAATCTGGTGAGTTCTTCCAGTTTCTAAAAGACATTCTATATAGGCTGCTTTTTTGAAGTTTTTTAAAACTTCAATATGAGTAATTGCATCTTTTGCTTTGGGATTATCACTAACTATGAATTTTAACTGATTTTGTTTGCTTCTCATCAATGGTGCTTTGATAATAATTTTTTTATTCTCAAAAGGATTATGAACAATTGCTTGATATTTACGAATTAAAATCCCATCAACTATTTGTTTTTGTAAATTCTCTAAACTTTTTTGATTTTTAGCAACGATCATTAAACCATTCGTATATTGATCTAATCGATGAACAATACCAATTCTTTCTTGGTCAACAAAATCATTAAGATGTATATGTTTCTTAACTCAATCAGCAAGTGTGTTACTTTTTTGATAAGCAGTATGATGAACTATCAAACCTTTAGGTTTATTAATAACTCATAAGTCTTCATTTTCAAAAATAATTTCAATTTTATTTGTTATTTGTTGATCCATTTTCTTTCTCTTTCTTGCTATCTTTTACAACATCAACTATTAACATAATAACTAATAAAACACAAAAACCAATTATTCCAACCAATACAAATACATCAGAGAAATTGAAAATAGCTGTTTTACCATAAAAGCTAAAATAATCCAAAACACTATTGTAATATTTATAGCCTACCAAACTTGCTAGTTCTTTGGGAACCATTCGATCCAAAAGATTGTATATCCCCCCACAAATGGCAAAAGAAACAAAAACTTGATAATATTTCTTTTTAATAAAAATATAAATACCAAGCAAAATTAGAACAATAAATATTTGCAAAAAATAAATCAGAGCTACACTTCCAGAAAACATTCCAAATGATATACCATCATTTAATTGAATATTAATTTCAATAAATTTACCACTTCAATAGACGCTTTTAGGAGCACTAATTACTCATAACTCCATTGGTAAAGCAGTAGCTAAAATTACTAAAACACCTATACCAAAAAATATCAATCTTCACAAATTTAACTTTTTAGTGAAATTCTTAGCAAGATATGTTTTTACTTTTTGCTTTCAAGTATGGCTTCCTGCTTCAGTAATACTCATTTTTGCTATTTATTTTAATATTTATATATTATTTTAATAATATTATGTCGCAACAATATAGAGATAGTGATATAAAAGTTTTAACTGACCTTGAACCTGTTCGTAAACGCCCAGGTATGTATATAGGTTCTACAGGAACTTATGGATTACATCACCTAGTGTGAGAAATTTTTGATAATGCTATTGATGAAGTTATTGCTGGTAATTGCACAAATATTAAGTTAACTATTCATAAAGATAATTCAATTAGTATTGAGGATAATGGTCGGGGTATTCCACTAGGATTTAATCAGCAAAGTAAATTATCAACAATTGATACTGTATTTACCATTTTACATGCTGGTGGTAAATTTGATGATTCAGCATATAAAACTGCTGGAGGATTACATGGTGTTGGGGCTTCAGTAGTTAATGCTCTCAGTGAATGATTAGAAGTCACTGTCAAAAGAGAAGGAAGAGTTTTTTATGCCAAATATGCAAATGGTGGTAAAATTATTGATAAAGCACATGAAATAGGAAAAACAAATCGTACTGGTACTTTAGTTCATTTTAAACCAGATAATACTATCTTTAGTACAACAATTTTTAATCATAATACTATTCATGATCGCATTCGTGAATCATCATATCTATATCAAGGGTTAAATATTGATTTTATTAATGAAATTAATAACACAAATGAGTCTTTTATTTCTCAAAAAGGACTTAGTGAATATGTCACTTATATCAATGAGGGTAAAAATATACTAATTCAACCCATTACTTTTAAAGGTAAAAGTTCTGACAAAATTGAAGTTGATATTGCTTTGCAATACACTACAAGTACTAATGAGACAATTATTTCATTTGCTAATTCAGTAAAAACTATTGATGGTGGAAGTCATGAAAGTGGATTTAAATCAGCATTGACTGAATGCATTAACTCATATGCTCGTAAGAACAAAATTTTAAAAGATAAAGATAAAAACTTCGAAGGTGATGATGTTCGTGAAGGATTGACTGCAGTTATTTCTGTTCGTATTCCTGAAAAAATAATAGCATATGAAGGTCAAACCAAAAACAAACTCTTCACTCAAGAAGCAAATGTTGCAGTGAAAAAGATTTTTAGTGAACAATTCACCTATTGGATGGAAGAAAACAAAAATGCAACTGATAAAATTATTACTAAAGCTTTAGCTTCTCGTGATGCTAGAATTGCTGCTAAAAAAGCAAGAGAAGATATTAAAAAACTTCGAGCAACTAATAAACAAACTCTTTTATTATCTGGGAAATTAACTCCTGCTCAATCTAAAACTCCTGAACAAAATGAATTATTTATTGTTGAAGGTGATTCCGCTGGAGGAAGCGCTAAATTAGCACGAAATAAAAAACACCAAGCCATTTTACCTTTACGTGGAAAAGTATTAAATGTAGAAAAAGCCAATATTCGTGATATTTTAAATAATGAAGAAATTTGCACTTTAATTTCATGTTTAGGTACTGGTATTCCTCCTGAATTTGACATTAACTTATTAAAATACCATCATGTCATTGTTATGACTGATGCCGATGTCGATGGAGCTCATATTCAAATTTTATTGTTAACTTTTTTTTATCGATATATGAAACCCCTAATTGAACATGGGCACATTTATATTGCATTAAGTCCTCTATACCGAATAACTGACAAAAAAACACACAACATACTTTATGCATGAGATGAGCAAGAATTAAATGAAAAGAAGAAACAATTTTCAAGTTATGAAATTCAACGATATAAAGGTTTGGGAGAAATGAATGCTGATCAATTATGAGAAACAACTATGAATCCTGAAAATCGTAAATTAATTCAAGTGACAATTAATGATGCTGCTATGGCTGAAAGACAAGTTTCAACATTAATGGGTGATAATTCTGATGCACGAAAAAAATGAATTAATGAAAATGTTGACTTTACTCTAGTAGATATGTAATTTTATGGAAAATAAAAATTTTTTAAGTATTTCATTAGAAAACATTGTCAATGATGATTTTGGTAAATATGCCAAATACATTATTCAAGATCGTGCATTACCAGACATTCGTGATGGTTTAAAACCAGTACAAAGAAGAATCATCTATGCTATGAATAATTTACATCTTTTTTATGATCAACTTCATAAAAAATCTGCTCGTACAGTTGGTGAAGTAATTGGTAAATATCATCCACATGGAGATACATCAATCTATGATGCTATGGTAAGAATGAGCCAAGATTGGAAGAACAATATTCCTTTAATTGACATGCACGGAAACAATGGTTCAATTGATGGAGATGGACCAGCAGCAATGCGTTATACTGAATGTAGATTAAGTCTTTTTGGTCAAACAATGGTTAATAATATTGACAAAAATGCTGTTAATTTTATTAACAACTTTGATGATTCTGAAAAAGAACCAGTTGTTTTCCCTTCACTATTACCTAATCTTTTAATTAATGGTGCAAGTGGTATTGCTGCTGGATATGCAACTAGTATTCCACCATTTAACTTAAATGAAGTGATTGATGCTATTATCACTAGAATTGATAGTCCTAACTGCTATTTGAAATCAATACTAAATGTAATGCCTGGCCCTGATTTTCCTACCAAAGGAATTATTATGAATCCTCAAGGCATTACTGAAGCTTATGAAAAAGGCAAAGGAAAAATTACAATAAGAGGAAAAATTGAACAATATAGCAAAAAACAATTAATAATTACTTCAATTCCATATGATACAAATAAGGCTAGTATCATTCATCAAATTGATGTTTTAAGAGAAAAATATGATAATTTAGGCTTAACTGAGGTTAGAGATGAAACTGACAAAAAAGGCATTGCTATTGCTTTGGAAATTAATAAACCACAAAATATTGAATTAATTAAAAATATCATTTACAAAGAAACTCAATTGCAAGTTTCATTTACTATGAACATGGTTGCAATTATTGATCATAAACCAGTGCAATTTTCAATTTTGCAAGCCTTAGATGCTTTTATCAAACATATTGACCATATTGTAGTTGCTTCAAGTAAATATGATTTACAAAAAGCTAAAAGTCGAAAAGAAATAATTGAGGGTTTGATTAAAGCCATTTCAGTAATTGATGATATTGTTGATATCATTCGTCGAGCAAACAACAAAGAAGATGCTAAGAATAAAATTATGAATTTCTTATCATTTACAAATAATCAAGCTGAGGCTATTGTCCAGTTACGTTTATATCGCTTAACCAATACAGATGTAACACAATTAAAAGATGAATTAAATACATTAAATGAAACAATTAACAATTTAACATTGATTATTGAAAATAAAACATTAAGAAATAACTACATCAAAAATCAGCTACGAGAATATAAGAAAATTTTTGGTAGTGAAAGAAAAACTGAAATTAGTCATGAAGATGACAAAATTCAAATTAATGAAGTTGATAAAATAGAAAATCGTGATGTAGTTATTGCCTACACATATGATGGTTATCTTAAATTATTTACTATGCAAACTATAAGTAGTATTGAATTAAATACAATTAATGTAAAAACTAGTGATATACCTCTAGGTTTGTTTGCTAGTAACTTGAGACACAAAATTGTTCTAATAACTTCTAAAGGTAATTACATAACAATTCCTACTTTCAAAATACCAGTTACTAAATGAAAAGATATTGGTACTCATATCAACAATATTGTTGCAATTGGTGATAATGAAAAAATTATCTATGCTTTTAATTATGAAAATAATTTAAATGACCCTCGAGGTCTATTGCTAGTTTCTGCTAATGGAAAAGTAAAACGTTTAAGTGTTCAAGATTTAACCATTTCCAAAATAGTAAAAATTTCTAGTTGTATAAACCTTGATAATAATGATGAAATAGTTAGCTGCAATATAATTGGTAATCTAATTAGTGACAACTATCAAGTTGCTTTTGTGACTAATACTGGATATGGTTATAAATGTAATCTAAATGAAATTAGTATTTTAGGTAGAACTGCAGCTGGTATTAAATCAATTAATTTAAATAATAATCAAAAAGTAATTGGCGGTATTATCAACAATTCACTTAATAGCAAATTATTGCTTGTTACAAAAGATGGTATGAAACGAATAAGTTTTGATGATATACCACAATTCAAAAGGCCTTCTACAGGTCGACCTTTAATCTCATTAACTAAAACTAATTTATTTGGTTTAAAATATGCAATTTTAGTTAATTCAACTGATCAATGTGCAATAGTATCTAATGATGGAATGCTATCATTTATAAAAACATCAAACGTTCCAATTGCTGATTTAAATACACGTGTAAGTAAAGTGTGCAATTTTGAAATTGCTAAGGTCGGTTGTTATAAATATATCACTAATAAAAATTCAATAGAAGAAACAGCTAATACTTTACTTACTAATGATGAGCAAATAGAACATACATCTAGTAAAGATGATGATCAAAAAACTTTAATTGGTTTATCTGATGAAACAAACTCATAGAAAATGTAAGTGTTGTGGGGCAATAATTTCTTCTGATCCTACTTCTATCAGTTATTCGCCAAAACCAGAAGCAAAGCATTGCTTAAGATGCTGAAATCTTTTGAATTATCAAAAAGAAACTAGTCAAGAACTTGCTTCTAAAAAAGCAAATGAGAATTGTAATGCTTTAAAGATTTCTGATAATGATCTAATTTTCTTAGTTGTTGTTTTTTTAAATATTAATTTCAATTTAATTAAAAAATATCAAACACATAAAAATTTAATAATTGTTTTTAATAAAGCCGATTTAATACTTAATAATTTCAAGTATCACATAATCAAAAAAAATATTGATAACTTTTTAAATCAATTGCAAATCAAGCCTAAAAAGATTGTTTTTTCAAGTACTAAAAACAATTATGGAATAAGAACAATAAATGATGTAATTATCCATCAAAAATTGAAAACAAAAATTTATTTTATTGGTGATACTAATACCGGAAAAAGCTCAATAATTAATTCTTTATTAAAACTAAATAAAAATTTTCATAAGCAATTGCCTGTAAGTAGTTATTTAAATACAACTATAAATTTTTACAAAGCAAAAATTGCTAATCACTCAGTAATAGATTGTCCTGGAAGCGAAGATTCTACCAATATTCTAAAATACATTGTAAATCAAGATACAAAATTATTAAATTTAAAGAAAATTAAAAGTTCTTTTTTTCTAGTAAAAAAAGAGCAATATTTTTATTTAGATAACTTAGCATGAATAAAACTTACACCACTTATCAATTGCTCTATATCTTTTTATTTAAATATAGATATTGAAATAAAGAGAAAATCAAATAATACTGATTTTCAAAACTGTGGAAAACTAACACTAAAGGATGAAACTAGCTTTAAAAAGATTGAATTTAACTTAAATTCAAATGAAACTAAAGGTATTCAAATTTCAGGTGTTGGTCATATATATTGTAAAAACATTAAGAAAATCGAAATCTATGTTCCTAAAAATATTAAAATAGATTATTGGGATGGACGTATATGCTAGATAATGAAAAAATTCTAGTTTTTGGTGGTGCATTTGATCCACCACATCTAGGTCATACTAAACTATGTCAAGCTGCAATTGATAAAATTCAACCTGATAAAGTTTATATTATTCCAAATTATAATCAGCCTTTAAAATCTACACAAGCTGTCACTAAACCAATTGATCGATTTTATATGACTGAATTAGCATTTAGAGATATAGAAAATGCAAAAATTCTAGACATTGAAATAAACAAAAAAATAAAAGGTAAAACTTTTACTTTTAAGACAATAAGATATTTAATCTCTAAAAATCCTAATGCTCATATTTATCTTCTTATTGGTTTTGATCGTATTCAAGATTTCAAATCTTGAAAAAACTATACATATATTATGGATAATACTACACTTGTTGGCAGTAGAAGAAGTAAAAAAGATGTTCTTCTAGATACATTTAGTGGAATTATCCTAGATAACTATGATCCGGTAGAAATTTCTTCTTCACATTTGCGAATTGAACCACAAAAAGAATATCTCAATCCATTAGTAATGAAATATATTGCTACAAAAGGTATTTATTGTGTAAACCAAATTCAACCATTAATGTCAAAATATCGTTTCACTCATACAATTAGGGTTAAAGATACTGCGTTAAAAATTGCTAAACACAATCATTATTCATACCCATCAAAAGTTTATATCGCTGCAATGTATCATGATGTTTGTAAGGAATTTACTAAACCAAAAATTTTATCTCTTATAAATAAATATGATTCAAAAAAATTTCCTATTTGACACACTTTGCATGGGCTTGCTGCAAAAAGTTATATAGAAAAACATTTCAACATATATGATGAAGAAGTTTTAAATGCAGTAGCTAATCATGTTATCCCATCTAACAATATGCAAATTCTTGATAAAATTATTTATTTAGCTGATAAATTAGAACCTAAAAGAACAAAGAGTGATATACCTAATCGTAGAAAATTACTCAAATTAGCTTTTAAAGATATAAATTTAGCTTATCAAAAAGTATATGAATTAACTCAAGCTAAATTTAATGGAGAAAATGCAAATGATAAAAAATAATTCAAATTATAAAAGGGCATTTATTATTGCTTTAAAAAGCGAATTACCTGATAACTTTTTAAAAGAATGAAAACAATGTAAGACAAATTATATTGAGTTTTATCAGAGTAACAATAAAGATATTATTATTTTCTCAGGTGTCGGAAAAGCAAATGCAGCTAATGCTACTTCATTTCTAATTAATGCTTTAAGTGTTAAAAATATTATCAATGTTGGAACTTGCGGTAGTTTATCCAATAAATCTAATGTAAATGATATCTACTTAGTTAATAAAGCTAAATATATTGATGTTGATTTAATAGAATTTGGTTATAAATATGGACAATTGCCCCATGAAGAAGAATTTTTTATTCCAAATCATGCTGCATTAAGAACTAAAACACTAAATGAAATAAGCAAAAAATATAAAATCCAAAACGGAGTTTTAGGTACATCTGATTCATTTATCAATAAAGTAAATTTAAATAAATTTACTTATAGCAATTCAATTGATGTTAATGATATGGAAGGGGTAGCAATTGTACAAGTTTGCAACAAATATAAAATTAATTGCACCTTAATTAAAGTAATATCAGACAACATAAATAAAAACACATCATGAACTCAAGGTGTAAATAGTAATAGACTAATTATTGGTGATTTGATTAATTTGATAATTAATAATGAGAAATAATTTTCAAGCAAAAACTAGAGCATGAAAAATTACTTTAATGGTAATTTTAATTTTAATTTTCTTTGTGGTTTTGTGAATACTAATAGGTGATATTGATGTTTTAGATAAAGATTATATAGTTGCACATAATGGTATCTTATGACAAGGCACAGTAACTAGCACTAATTATCAATGATTAATTGATAAATATCCAGCAGTTAGTAGTTGATTATCTGAATTTTTGAATAAAAAAGCAGTAATTTACAATAATACAGATCTTATTATAAAAGCTAATTTAATTTATTGATTGTTAGGTTGCACCGCATTAACTATGCTACTACCAATAATTGGAAGATTAATCAAATTTAATAATTGAGATTTAGCAAGTTATGCATATTCAGCTATATTTTCAATGTGAGTTTTTATTTTTAGTGGATTAATTCCTTATTTTAATTCAAATAATTGGTTACCTTCTTTATGATGATTATTAAGAATATTTATTTTTGTAGTAGCTTGTGGAATTTTCTTTTTAATATTTAATAAAATTTTCAGATTTATTATTTTCAAAAGCCCATATGCTGAGCAATATGTAAATGAACTAAAAAGCAATAAAAGAATAGATGATTTAGCAAAAAAAGAATCTAAACAAACCATTGATTCTTATATTAATAAACGTAATAGTGATGAAATTACTTACATTGATGTAGATATAGACAATAAAGAAAAATAATTAATCAAAATAAAATTTTCTTACTTTCTGAAATAGTGATTTTAAGAAACTTTGAACATAACTATATTTAATTTTTAAATTTCTTGCTATTTCAATTACTGATGCTCCTTCAAAATAAAGTTCCATGATTCTTGTATCTTTTCTAGAATTATATTTTAAGAATTTAAAAATAATTGATCTTAGTTCCTCAAATTGAATTCTATTTGTTAATTTTTCATCATCTGTATAAGAAAAATTAGGGTGGAACTGAATATATGAAACAATATCATCATAGGAAGATGAAGTACTTAGTGTTTTTAAACCAAAATTACAAAAATTTCTTACTAATTGATTGCGAAATAAAGAACGATTCATTTGAAAAAGAGCTTGAGCAAAAATGTATTTTTGATTCTTTAGATTGTATCTTTTAATAATTCAAACAAAATTTAAATAACACATTGTATGAATGTCATTTGAATCAAACAAATAATTACAGCAATATTTTTTAACATAATTCATAGAAGCAATATAGAGATATTTAAAATATTTTTCAAATAAATATGTTCATGCACTTTCTAAATTCTCAGTCTGTATTAAATAAATAACTTCATGCTCATTATTCATATGATTAATATGTTAAATAAATGAAGTATTATAAATTCCAAAAAAATACATAAAAATAATAAAATTCAGTTGTTTAACTGAATTTTAATTTTAAAGATTTTCTTTTTTTTAGAACAATGGTAATCCTGAATTTGTAGGTAATAAAGTTCCAACTACAACCAATAGAATAGATAGTAAGAATATACCAACATATAATGGTCAAGCTTTTTTGTAGAAAGTTCCTAATGGAACATCACTTAATTGTAATCCTAAAATGAAACCAATTGCAGTTGGAGATATTAAGTTAACAAAACCACTTGCTAATGAGAATGTTGCAATTGAACCAGATACAGTCATTCCTGTACCATTTATTGTTGCAGCAGTAGATCCTGCAAGAGATGGTCCGACAATTGGGAATACTGAACGACTAAATCCAGAAACAGAAGGTATGAATATCGAAATCAAACAGAATATCAGGAATAACACAATACCAAACACTTGTGGTGAAAGTGAGTTATTTACACTACTAATAGCTGAAATCAAAATATCTTGAATTCCAGTTTCTGAAAGTAATGTACTAAATCCACCAGCAAGAGCTACAATGAATACAACACCTACAAAGTCGCTAGCTCCAAGAATTAATTTGCTAAAATAATTCTTTTCACTATTTCAATTAACTACAGCAATGATGAATCCCATAATTAGAAATAAGAAAGCCATTTCTGTTAAAGATCAGTTACCAATCATTGCAACATTACTTACAACACTATGAGTTGAAACATCATAAGTTTGCCCAAAAATATAAGGGAATGATTTAGCTAGAGTTTGACCTAAAACATCAAAACCACTAATTCCAAATTTACTTCAAGGTAATGCACCAACAATAAGCAATACAAATGTAAATGCAAATAAGAACAAAGTAATCTTACGTCTAGGAGTTAATGCAGGAATTAACTCGGCATCAAAAGTATTTTGTGTACTAGAACCTTTTAAACCATAAATGAATGATTTATGTGGATTTTTCTTAACTCTTAATGCATATCAAATAATGTAAGATAAGGTGAAAATAGCTAATACTACAAGCATTACCACACGTCATGGTAATCCCATACTTGTAGTAATTAAATCACTAGATTGTAAATCTGGATATAAGTTAGAAATACCACTATTTGCAGCATCTACTGCATTATTAACAAGAATAGGGTTAACAGTAGAACCAGCACAACCAATTCCAGCACCAAAACAAATAACTAAGAATGCAGTAAATCTATCAAAACCAGCTGCAACTAAAACAGGAACAAGTAAGAAATAAAATACCAACCCTGCTTCACAGAAGTTGAAAGTAGTACCACATAACAAGAACATAAGGAAAAGAACAATGATAATCAAAATTTCCTTACCTTTCAATTTGAAGAAAATGGAACCTATACCAGCTTCTAATGCTTTTGAATCATTAACAAACTTCAAAAAAGCAGATAGTATTAGCAAGAAAATAATAACTGATGCTGAATCAATAAATCCTTGAACAGGAGCAGTAAATATTTCAAGTAAACCCGCTGGGTGAACTGTTCCAGTGGCACTACTGCCATTTATTCAATAAACAATTCACGATATCAATATAACAACCAAGCTTAATGCAACTAAAATGCAAAAAATGGATAAACCACCAGTTTTTGACTTTCTCTTAAAAGTTTGCTGAGCTTGATGTTGTCGTGTTATATAATCAAAGTCTTTAGCAATCATATTTTTATTAATTATAAATAATAAATAAGATTTTACTATTTTAATCTACTTTATTAAATAAAACAAAAAAACAGGATCAACCTGTTTTATATCTATA
>CAZIEX010000006.1:0-23038 GCA_964538585.1 uncultured Mycoplasmatales bacterium
TTTGATAAAGTCAATGAAAAAATAGATAATTTAATTATTAGGAATAAATTAAAAGTTTAAATGTTTTTAACACTAAGCCAAAAAAATTGAGGAGTCAACCTCAATTTTTAATTTCTGAAAAAAAGTTTTAAAAAAAATTTTACTTTTTTCATATTTATATAGTGAAAGGATTAAATTATGTACTCTTATTTTTATGGAACTATAGTTTCAATTAACAAGAAATCTATTACATTTGATTGTAATGGTAAAGGATACATTGTTAATGTATCTCACCCCGAATTATTTATTGAGGGAATAAAAACCCACATTTATATTTATGGGCAATATATTGCTAATAATAAAAATGGTTTTTTAGAAGATTTATATGGTTTTAAAGAATATAAAGAAAAAGAGCTATTTCTATCTTTGATGTCCTGTAGTGGTATTGGTCCCAAAACTGCTTTAAACATATGTCAGAATGATTACAATGTATTAATTAGATTGATATCTAATAATGATTTAGAAGGTTTAAAGAAATGCAATGGCATTAATGAAAAGATAGCTCATAGTATTTTAGAAAAACTTAAAAATCATTATTTAAAAACTGATTATCAAAATTCCAAGATTCCTATTGAAGAATTATTTGATGCTTTAAATTCTTTAGGATATAAACAAAAAGACATTCAATATGCTATTAATGAAATTAATAAGAACAATGAAAATAATTTTGAATTAAGTTTCTTAATTTCAAAAGCAATCAAAATTATTTTGAATCATAACAATATTAATAACTAGATGGAAACAATTACAAAATTAGAAGAATTTATTGGTAAAGATAATATTAAAAATAATTTGAAAGTTTATCTAGCTGCTTGTCTTAAAGATAATCATCAATTAGAACATTGCTTATTTTATGGTTTGCCTGGAACTGGTAAAACAACTTTGGCCAAAATCATTGCTAATGAGTTAAATCAAAAGATTAGAATAGTTCAAGGGTCAACTATTCAGAAGCCAACAGATGTAATTAATATCCTTATTAGTTTAAATGATAATAATATCCTGTTCATAGATAAAATTCATTGCATTAATAAAAAATGTTTTGAATTATTTTATTATGCTATGGAAGAAGGGTTTATTGATCTTAACATAGGAACAGACTATAATACTAAAGTGACAAGAATTAAATTGCCAACTTTTACTCTTATTGGTGCAACAACATTATTAGGGTTGCTACCTAAGCCATTAGAAGATCGTTTTGGAATAACTTTTTTATATAGATGAATATGATATTAATGAAATTAAGTCAATCATTCATTTATATATGAAAAAATTAAAAATGCAATTATCAGAAGAAGAAATTGAAATAATTGCTAATGCATCTAAAGGAATTCCACGATTAAGTTATAAATTATTAAGAAGAGTTTATGATTTTAAATTAATCAATACAGAAATAAATGTAGAAACAATATTACAAAAATTAAGATATATTTTTTGTGAATATGATATCAATAATGTTGTTTATTTGAAGTGTTTAGCAAGTCAAGATCATCCTATAGGAATAAAAACTATAGCACAGGCAATATCAATTGATGAATTGACAATCCAATTAAAAATTGAACCTTATCTTTTAAAGAAAAATCTTATTAGCAAAACACAAAATGGAAGAATAATTTCAAAAGAAGGAATAATATTGTTGAAACAATTAGAAAATTCACAAAAGAATTAGATTTTATTTTTAGCCAAATCAATAATATCTATTTTGAATTTCTTATTGAGATCATCAATTATTTTCATTGTTATATTTTTGCTTTCTTTATTACTATTAGAATTAGACAATAACCCTTCTGAATTATGTGTATAATCTCTTAGATTACTAATACCTGCTCCTATTAATCTTATTTCCTGATTAGCGAAATTAAGATCATAAATGTTTAGCAAAAAAGAATTGATTTCATCTAAGTTTGAATAGTATTTATTTGTAGTAATTGATTTTGATATTGTTTTAAAATTTGGATATCTTATGATTAATGAAATTGTTTTACCTTCAAAATTGTACAACTCTAATTTGTTTACAATTTCTGTTACTAATGTGTAAATCGTTTTAGTGATTTCTTCATAGTTATTTGTATTTGTTAAAAATGTTCTACTACTACTGATAGATTTTGGTTTTCGAAATTTGGTATTTATAGGTTCGGGATCAATTCCATTAGCATGTAAAAAAAAGCTATATCAATTTTTATTTAGTAATTTTTTAAGTTTTTCATTATTTTTAGGATTAGCAATATCTTTAATAGTTTTGAAACCGTTTTTGTATAAGATTTCAGATGATGATTTTCCTAAATATATCAACTCAGTGATAGGTAAAGGTCATATTTTTTGTTGTATTTCATCATTAGTGAATATGGAAGTAATACCGTTAGGTTTTTTTAAATCGCTAGCCATTTTAGCAAGAAATTTATTGTATGAAATTCCTATTGAAACAGATAAATTAAGCTTTTGCTTAATTGTTTCTTGAATTTTTTTTGCGAAATTTATAGCTTCTTCTTTAGTTTTACATAAGTGTGTAATATCGATAAAGCATTCATCAATTGAAAACACTTCTATAATATTTGTAAATTTAGTACGAATTAGATTAAAAAATCTATTTGAATATTCATCATATAAATCAAAGTGAGCTGGAATAAATATTAATTCTTTACATTTCTTTTTAGCCTGAAAAATAGGCATTCCTGATTTTACTCCATAACTTCTTGCAATATAATTTGCTGATGCAACAACACTTCTTGAAGTCCTTCCACCCACTGCAAATGGAATATCAACTAATTTAGGGTTAATAATTTGTTCAACTGATGCAAAAAACGCATTAATATCTATATGTAAAATGAAATTCATTATTTTTTATCCATATAAATCAAAAATTCTTGATTACCTTTTTTTCCAACAATTTTACTTGGTGTAATATCATTAATTACATAATTATTTTGTTTAGCAAAATTAACCACTTTATCAATTGCTTGTTTTTGATATTTATTTGAACTAATAATTCCTTTAGTTTTTTTAATTGTTTCATTAGATAATTCAAATTGAGGTTTAATTAAACAAATAAGTTTTAGTGGATAATAAAATAATTCATTGATTTTTCCAAGCAAAACTGTTAGAGAAATAAAAGATAAATCAGCCACAACAACATCAATTTTATCTTGAAAATTTAATGGTGTCAAATTCTTTAAATTTGTTTCTTCATATGTAATTATTTTTGGATTAGTTTTGAGATTTTTATCTAATTGATTTTTACCAACATCAATACAATAAATTTTTTTGGCTCCATTTTCAAGTGCTACTTGAGTAAAGCCTCCAGTTGATGATCCAAAATCAACAACTACTTTATTAAGAAAATTTATTTTAAATTTTTCAATTGCTGTTAGTAGTTTCAGTGCTCCCCTTGAAACATAGTGATTATTTTCAATTACTTTTACATTGTCATTATTTGAAACATTAAAATGAGCAGAATTAACAATGTTATTATTAACTAAAACTAATTGATTTTTAATTAAATCTTGAGCTTTAGTTCTGCTAGGAAGATTAAATTTTTTTATTAAAAATAAATCTAATCTCATATTTATTAATTGTAGGTGTTATTTATTATATGAAGATTTATAGTAATCGTGGGATGTATTCAGAATCTTTAATTAATAGGGCTATTAATTATCATAATTCGCATAATCATTGACACTTGGAAAAAAGAAATGTTCCAACAAAGATAATAAAAGTTATTCAAAATGATTTAGTCATTTGTAAATTATTAGCTAAAAGTACAGTTGATTATTGTGGTTATTATCACACTAAACATATAGAATTTGAAGCTAAACAAACAATTAATGATTATTTTGATCTTAATTTGATTAAATCTCATCAGATTGATTTTTTTAATTAATTCATTTAAAAATCATTCAATAGTTTCATTTTTGATAATTTATTTTGAAAAATATGATGAAATTTTTTTATTGTCAATTAGTAAGCTAATTAATATTTTGCATACTATTAATACCAAGCACATAAAGTATGAAACAATAAGAGATAATTCTTTTAAATTGGATATTATTTTTCCTGGTATTTTGAATCTAAAAGAGATATTGGATAAATGATTAAAATTTTAGACTATCAAAAATTTTAATTAAGAATTTTTTTTCATCTGCATTTTTGAAAAGAATTAAGTACAAGTTTGTAATGATTGGCGCATTTAATTTATATTTATTAATGATTTCATATGCAGTTTTTGTTGCCCAAAAACCCTCATATGTTCTATTAGATAACTCTGTCTTCATTGCTTTCATTCCTTTTGAAGCAATCATTGTTCCTAAACTAAAATTACGTGATTTATTATCAGTGCAAGTTAAGAAAATATCACCAATACCACAAAATTGATATAAGGTATTTAGTTTTCCCCCAAGCTTTTCAACAATGTAAGATATTTCTTTGGCCATTTGTGCTAAAATAGCAGATCTTGTATTGATTGATGCATGTTGCGAATAAAGAATTCCACTAGCAATAGCCATTACATTTTTTAAAGCACTTATAGTTTCAGCTCCAATTATGTCATTTATTGGAACACACTTAAAAAAATTATTATTAAATAATTTAGCTACTTTTTTAGCAAGTTCAATATTTTCAGAAACTGTATTAACAATTGTCGGTTTTCGGCAAAAAACTTCAATTGCAAAACTTGGTCCAATTAAATCAACTAAACCAATTGATTTATTTGTAATAATTTTATTTATAGTTGATGATCATGTAGTTTTGGTTTTTTCATTGAAACCTTTAGCAACATTAATAATTATTGGTTTAATTGTAAGTAGATCAATAAATTTATTAAGAACACTTTCAATATGAATAGATGGAATGGCAATGATTAAATATTTTGGTTTAAATTTAACAATATCTAATACCTTATCAGTAACTAGATTAGGTTTTTTTACTAACAATTTATTTCCAAAATAATGAGTGTTTTTTTTATTCTTTAGATCTTGGATTTCAGATTTATCAATTCCTCATAGAGCAACTTGATTATTATTAGCAAGTAAAACATTAGCTAAAGCAGTAGCTCATGAGCCAGTTCCAAGAATTGCAACTTTATTCATACTTGTTTTCTTTGATACCTCTAATTCTAGCATTTTTATCTTTGTAATATATGGTAATTGGTACTATTTTAATTCCAAATGCATCACGAATTGTGTTTTCAATATATCGAGCATATGAGAAGTGCAAATGTTTAGGATCATTAGTAAAAATAACAAAAGTTGGTATTTGCCCTTCAACTTGTGTAGCATAACTTATTGCTAATCTTGAACCTTTAAACAGTGTTGGGGGATTATATTTAACAGCTTTTAGTAATACATCATTTAATAAAGATGTGTTAACTTTTATTTTTAATTCTTGTTCAATTTTATCTATATTCTCGAATAACAAATGGATTCGTGAATTGTTTTTTGCAGAAATAAAAATAACTGGTGCGCAATGAAGAAATTTAAACTCTGGATGAATTTTTTTAGTAAATTCATTCATAGTCATTGTGTCTTTTTTTATCAAATCTCATTTATTAACAACAATTATTGTGGGAATGTTTACCTTAAATGCTAATCCGGCAATAACTTTGTCTTGTTCATTAAAACATTCATTTGCATCTAATACCAAAATAATTAAATTTGATCTTTCAATAGCATTAGTTGTTCTTAACAACGCATATTTTTCAACACTATCATAAATTTTACCTTTACGGCGAATTCCAGCTGTATCAATTATTGTGTATTTCTTTTGACAATAAGTAAAGTCGCAGTCAATACTATCTCTTGTAGTATTGGGAATTGGTGATACAAGAACTCTTTCAGTATGAAGAATAGTATTAACTAATGTAGATTTACCTACATTAGGTCTTCCAATTATGCAAAATTTGATTCTTTCATCACTTGTTTCTTTTTTTGTAGAAAAATTAATATTTTTAATTATTTCATCTAATAGATCACCAGTTCCAATTCCATGTTCAGAAGAAACAAAATTAGGTTTTCCAAAACCCAATGAGTAAAAAGAATTATCTAAATCATGCTTGTTATTTTCAGATTTATTTACAACTAAAATAATTCTTTTATTTTTTTGTTTCTTCAATAATTTAGCAATAAAATAATCATCTGCATCAATTCCGTCTTTGTAAGATACTAGAAATAAAATTAAATCTGCCTCTTCAATAGCATAATTAACTTGAACTTGAATATTTTTAGCAAATGGTTGATCCTTTATTGTCAATCCACCTGTGTCAATTAAATTAAAAGTTTTATCTAATCAATCAACTTTTCCATATAAACGATCTCTAGTAACACCTGGTGAGTTTTCGACTATTGCTTGACGTTTATGAATAAGTCGATTGAATAGTGTGGATTTACCAACATTTGGTTTACCAACTATAGCTATTTTATTCATTTATTCTTTCCTTGAATTTTTTGATGATCATATCAGCAACATGATCAATAGATCAGTTGTCTTTATCATAGATTACATATGCATCTGGTGTCTTAATTAGAGGATGATATTTTCTTCCCATATCTTGTTGGTCACGATTAATAATTTTTTGTTTAACAACTTCTAATGGTTCATTTTTGTTATTTTGTAATCATCGTCTTTTTGCACGCAAATCTAAATCAGCATCTAAATAAACTTTAAGTGTAGCATTAGGTAAAACAACAGATGTAGTATCTCTTCCCTCCATAACACAATTAATTCCAGATGCAATTTTTTGTTGATTTTCAACACAAAAATCTCTAACTTCTGGAATTACTGCTATTTTACTAGCAACTGCAGCAACTATATTGTCTAGAATTAAATTAGTTACATCTTCATTATTTAAAAAAAATTTTTCTCCTTTTAGTTGAACATTATTTCTTTTAAGTTCATTTAAAATAGCATCAATATCATTTAAGTTAACATCTTTGCGAATTAAAGCAAGAGCATAACAACGATACATTCCACCTGTATTAATGAAAACAAAATTCAATTTCTTAGCAATTGCTTTAGCAATTGATGATTTTCCTGCTCCTGAAGGACCATCAATAGCAATTTGGTAAACATTGTTTTTTATCATGTTAGTAAAACTCCTGCAATAATTAATCCAATTAGAATAACGATTAATCCCAATAAAATTCACAAGCTTATAAAATAAGCTTTTTTAAAGTTATGTAATTTAGCTTTTTGTTGATATTCTTCTACATAATTGTTTGATAGTTTAAATTGAGAATTATCTTGACTTTTTTTAACAGTTTCATTTAATTTATTTATTAAAGTTTGACTATGAGTTTGAAAGTTAATTAAATTTTGTTGAAATTCATTAATTCTTGTTCCTATGTCAATTAATTTATTATAGTCTTTTAATTGTTTTAGTCATTCTTTAGAAATATTACCATTTTCATCAATTAAATTGTTATTTTCATATTCATTGATAAAATTTTGAATTTGATTGATAAGTTGCTCAGCTTTTGTTGAGTTAAAAGTGTTGATATAGTTTTTTAAAATATCAAATGATTTAATATCAAATTTTTCAATAGATTGGAAAGGAACAATTTGATCTTTATCTTCAAAGTTTAGATTGCTATTAAGGATATTGGGATTTAGATCATTTATTTCATTAGTAATTTTTTCTAATAATTTATTTTGTGTTTCAAGTTTGGATAAAAATTGCTCTTCATTAAGAATTTGCTCTCGATAAGATGCATATTTCTCCATTCTTGTCATAATTATTTATATTTTATATAAAGATTACAATTAGATAATGAATTATCTTATCATAATGATTAAGTAAAGTACTAATGATAAATTTGTATATTAATCAATTTAATTAAATTATTTGAAATATGAAAAAATATCACGAATTAGAAGTGGAGGTATAGCTGATGCAGGTCCAGATTCACTTATTTGTTCATTAGTTCTTTTATTTTTTGTTTGATATATTTTTGATTTTTCATTACAAAATTCATACCACCCATTCCAGAATTAGTTTTCTAGCTTTTATTATTTTTTTAATGAAGTAATTCCCAGCATTCTTGAATCTAAATCGGCCCTTAATTTTGTATTTGGGTTGTCTTTTAAGACGTACCATTTATCACCATTTTCATCAAATTTAATGTAATATGGTGGATCGATTTTTCCTTTTTTTAAATTCATTTTAACATTTGACATAAATAACGTTGGTTTTGTGATTAAATATCCATATTTGCCATAACTAGCCTCTTTGATGTAACAAGAATCTGAATTTAAAAAAACTTTTCTATTAAGCGATATGTGTTTTCATATTAAAGAATGTTTAGGATTTTCTATATATCAAAATTTGGGTTTATAGTGTTTAATCAATTCTATTGTGTTATCTATGCATTTTTTTCCTAGCTTTGCAATAAATAGTTGTGTTTCAGCATCAAGGTTTTTTGTAAATCAAGATTTTAAACTATTAAATTCTTTTTTTGACCTGAAAATTAGTTTATTCTTTTTTTATTAAGTTTTCAAAAGCATCTCCCACCACCCTTCATATTTAAAATACATGAAAATGATTGACATAATGTTGAACTTATTATTATGTCAGGTTTAGGAAACTGCTTCATAACTTTAACAATATTATTTTGTGCAAGGTCAATTTTAAATTGTTTACTTCGATATGGTTTTGTAATATTAAAAGTATAAATATCAAAATATTTTTCAATTTCACTTTTGTGAATAGCATCAAAACACTATTTTGACCACCACCAAAAAAGATCCCACACAATATATTTCATATTAATCACTTAAGTATATTTCTTTTAATTTATTGATAGAAAGTTCTTTTGAAACTTCCATTAAATAATCATTAAATTTATCATATAAATTGAGTATTTTATAAGATTCCATAATATCATCAAATATTTTACCTCTCTCAATTTTGTTTTTAGAAGTGCAGCAATGATGACATTTTTTACATAATGGGATAAGATTAATTTCTTTGTTTGCTAAATTTCAATCAACATAACCATCCATATCTTTAAAATATTTTTTTGGTAATCTGCATGCATTATAATCAAAATTTGGATTTCTACAAAAATTTAAATTATGAGATTTTAATGCACAAATATTACCATAGAAATTATTAAGTTTTTTCTTGATATTTTCAGGAATTGGGTGCTCAGTTGCAATTTCGAAATTAACATATTTATCAATTGGAGCAAGTTTGAATGAACAAAGTGTTTTCCACTGTTCATCCAATTTCTCAAATTTATTTTCATATTCATTACAAACGTAATAAAAAAATCTTTTAGAAATTCTAGATTTTGATTTTACATTAAAGCATTCTCAACTTTCGTTATTAGGGTTTAATTTGAAAAGCATAGACTTATTAAAGTGAATAAAAGAATTAGAACTATTCAAGCTATGGGTATAATCAATAAAACTACTTCAAAAAAAACAATAAGTAAATAATTTTTCCATTAATATTTATTGCCGATAGTAAACCAACTTTCTTTTTTTGTTTGCATTGTTTTAAAAACTTATCATTTCTTATTCGACAAGAATCTGGTTGAGTTTCCATACACATCGACTGAATAGGTGAAATGTATAAATTTTCATTGTATTTAAAACCTTTTTCTTGAAGATGTTTGTATAGCGGACTATTAAGAATATTGTGAATTATATCTATTTGACTATTGTAAAGAAATTTTTGAGTTTCATAATATGTTTTATTTTCATTTAATTTTCAATTTTTTAAATAATTCATGTTTTTGTTGTTCTTTAAAATTCTATTAGATAAATTGTTGTTATTATATTTTTATGATCATTAGATTTAAATTTTGTTAACAAAGAAGTTAATATCTTTTATTTCATAGATATTTCGTATTATAGATATCACATACTATTTGACGATTGAAAAAAATATTAAAAAATTTTTGGAATTTATATATTATGGAGTTAGTTGTAAATGTTTAAAATTTTAAAAAATAATTTGGTTTTATGATCATCTATAAAATATTTAACTTATTATTTTAAGTTTTTCAAAGACAATATTAATTTATGAAAAATATAAAAGATAAGTCAAAAGTTAAATTCATAGAAGAAAAAATTAAGTTAGAGAAAAATAATGCTATTGCTAGATATGGTAAATTCAATTAATTGAAATTCCTGGAGGTGGGTGTGTACTCCTAAATGATTTGAAGATTGATGTACTAATAGTTTCAATAAACAGATTAACTCAATTAATGAAAGAATTGATAATTTACAAGAGGAAATTAATAGCAAGTTTGATAAAGTCAACGAGAGGATTGATGTTCTAGAAAACAAAGTTGATAAAATAGAACAAAGAATAGATAATCTAGTTGCAAAAAACAATTTAAAAGAATAAAAGCACCAATAAGGTGCTTTTTGTTTTATGGCGGAGATGATGGGATTCGAACCCATGCACCAGTGAATGGCCTAACACCTTAGCAGGGTGTCCTCTTAACCACTTGAGTACATCTCCAATTATGTATGTAGGTATTATACTAATTTGATTAGTAATATTATCTACTTAATATTTTGGAATAAATAGAATCTTGGGATAAGATTTTAACAATTTGATTAACTAATTCTTCTGGTGAGTTAGAAAGCTTTTTAATTTGGTCTAAATGAGCGCATGTAATTTCTCCAGTTGTTTCAGATACTATGAAACTATAGCAATCAAAATGTTCACAAATACCAAATCCTGCACGATGTCTTGCACCATAATTTACTGGTAAAATTTTAGTGGTCATAGGTAAATAAGAAGATAGACTAACAATTTTTAAATTTCTAATTATCATTGCCCCATCATGCAAAGGAGATTTGTGATTGTAAAAAATATTGAATATAAATTCAGGGAACATATTAACAGATACTTTTTTACCACTATTAATATATTTATTCATATTATCTTTATTTTCAATAATAATTAAAGCACCAACTTTGTTATAAGACATTCGAGCTAAAGAAGATGCTAAATTGTTAATAAAATAATTTATTTCTTTAATTGTTTTCTTTGGTCTTTTTATATGTTTGTGCTTTTCAAAAAAGTTTTTGATTTGAGTATTAAAAACAAGAACAATTATTTGAAAAACTATTAAGACAATAAGAACAAAGAATAAAGCTAATAATTCAATGGAAACATCTTGCATAACTTCTAGTTCTCTCCTTCATTAGAATGATACTGAATAAGAAATTGTTTTATATCTTTAACCATTTGTTTTATTTGACTCTTATTCTTTAAAGTAAATCCTGCTGCTAAAGAATGACCACCACCATTATATTTCTCAGCAATATGATTTATTGGAATTACTCTACTTCTTAATGATCCTCTCCACTTATTAATTGTGTCATCATAATAGAATGTTGCTCATATATCAAGATTAGTTAAACCATTAAAGACATGAACCATACTTAATCTTAATTCAACATCAAATTTTTCATAGGCATTTTTAGGAATAATTGCGTATCCAAATCGTAAATTCTTATCATATTTGAATAATCCAAAAACATAATGTTCAAATGTTGCTTGTTTGAATGATTTTAAATAAATAATGTCATTAAGTTTCTGGCGATCAAATTTTAATTCTAATAACTTGCTTGCTAAAGCTAAAGTTTTAGTATTAGTTTGTGGATATAAAAATCTTGCAGTATCAGTAATTAATCCTGCATAAAGATATCCACCAATTGTGATATCAATATATTTAGGATCTCATTGAAATAATAGTGAAGCAACCATTTCACATGTAGCAGCAGATTGTTCATTAATTCATTCAATATCGGCAAAACTTTCAATTTGTGGATGATGGTCAATTCTAATTAATTCTTTACAATAATGATGACGTGAACTCCATACACGTTTTTCATTGGAAGTATCAACAATGATTCCCAATGAATCATCAATAAAATTATTAGGGATATGGTCAGGATGAGGTGGAAAATATCCTTTTAAAAATGAAGGATCAAGTATATCAAGTCCAATTATATGTATTTCTTTTTCAGGAAATTTATTTCTAATGTATTGTTGTAAAGCAAAAGCAGCACCAAGTGTATCAAAATCAGGAATTTCATGAAAAAAAATTGAAATCTTATTGTATTTTGTAATTTTATTGATAATGTTGTTGACAATAAAATTCATATTTTAATCTAATATTTTAATATATTTCATTAAAGTGTGCTCAAAAATTTTATTTACTAACTCCAATTCAGTTTCAAGTTTTATTGCATAGTTAATATTTGGTTTGGTTACTGGTGATTTTGGCACAAATAATGCACAACAATCTTCATATGGCAAAATAGAAATGTCATAAGTCCCTATTTGTTTTGCTATAGATATAGTTTCAAGTTTGTCAAAAGTTAATAATGGTCTTAAAACAACACAAGAAGAATTAAGAACTTGACTAATTGTTTGCATACTTTGTATTGTTTGACTTGCTACTTGTCCTAATGATTCGCCAGTAGCAATAGCATCATATTTGTAAGTTTGCCTTAAATGATCTGCTATTCTAAAAAAATAGCGTCGCATTAATGTTATTTGGTAAGATTTATCACTTATATGTGATAGTTCTTGCTGAATATGAGTAAAATTGCAAATAAAAAATTTACTCTTTTCTAGTTTATTGTCTAATGTGATTTTCTTAATTAATTTCTTAACTTTTTCTAAAGCTTGATCAGAGGTGTGTGGTGGAGTAATAAAAGTTAAAAAATCAACCTGCATTCCTTTTTTCATTAAGAGTTTAGCAGCAACTGGTGAGTCTATACCACCAGAAATCAATAAAAGACATTTTCCACTACTACCAATTGGTAGTCCTCCTACACTTTTGATTTTTTCAAAATAAAAAATTATTTTATCATTTTTTATTTCAAAATTAATTAAAATATCTGGTTTATGTATATCTACTTTTTTATTTGAAAGATTTTTTAAAATTTCAGCTCCTAATAATTTACTAAATTCCATTGAATTAATAGGGTATTTTTTGTCATGTCTTTTAGTTTTAATTTTGAATGTTTCTCAATTTATTTTCTTAGTTATATTAATTACATCTTGAGTTAGTAGTTTTATATCTCGATTTTTTGTTTCATAAGCCTTAATAATTTGAAATATTCCAGGGACAAATTTTAATATGTCTATTATATTTTCAATGGATGTAGCATTGAAATTTTGAATTATTATGGAATCAAAAGATTTTATAATTTCATATTCAAAATCTCTTAAAGCAAATTTAATGTTTTTAAAAAGTTGATTAATAAAATTAATTCGATTTTTACCTTTAAGAGTTAGTTCTCCATATTTCAAATAAACAATTTGGTTCATTAAATATCTAGTTCTTTCTTTAATCAATTTAAATCATTTTCATCTAGTATAGGGGAATGATGATTATTAATTACATATTCTTGATATCATTTTTCAGCTTTATCAATTATTGACTTAAATTCTCTTAATTCAATATCTATGTTTGCTATATAAATTTCATGATCATTAACTTTATAATCGTCAGGATTCTTGTAATCATTAGGAGTAAGAAATGTAACTGCTAATTGTACTTTTTGTATATTTCTTAAATATGCATATAAACTTACTTGTAAACAATATTCTTCAGGAATAACTAATTTATTATTTTCATCAAATCACGTTGCTTTTTTAATACCTTTTTCTTTGATGATCGGTAATTTGTTTTCATCTAGTTTTAAAAATAATCCACCATTTTTACTTTCAAATGCTAATTTA
This sequence comes from uncultured Mycoplasmatales bacterium, assembly GCA_964538585.1. Taxonomy (GTDB): domain Bacteria; phylum Bacillota_I; class Bacilli_A; order Mycoplasmatales; family Mycoplasmoidaceae; genus Malacoplasma_A. The sequence goes on from CAZIEX010000006.1 coordinate 13,742, forward strand.
TCAATACTTGAAGTTTTAATTTCTAGTAATCTTTTGCCTTTATCATATAGAAAATTACCATTATCATCAATAGGCTCACCATCAGGAATTCCTCCAAAGATTTTATTCTCTTTGAAAATGTCAAATTTAACTTCGATTGGGTTGTAAGCTAAATATTTAGTATTGGTAATTTCTGAAACATAATCACGAATTTTTGGTTCAATTTTTTCACCTGCTTTAGCTAAAATTGGATCCATTACATCTTGAAATATTCCAGTAATGATACATCAAGTCTTTACTGGTGAAGTATATTGATTTAAACCAAGTACACCAGAGAGTCGTGATGCAGTAATTTTTTTAAATTTGTAATGATTTTTTGAATAAAAATCATTACTTAATATTATTTTGTTATTTTCAATGAAAAAGTCTTTATTTAGTTGAGCTTTGAATGGCATATTTATTTATATATAATATATTACCATTGTTACAACAAGATGTGAAATTTGTTTAAAAGTGTATTCCGATCACTAAAACACAATAAAATGTCTATAATTGGGCTTACTTTTTTAACATTTTTGTCTGTTACTGTTTTTGTTTGTGCTAATAGTACAACTTCATCAATTGATAGTGAGTACAACACTATTAGTTCACAAGGGAATCTTCATGATTTTACTGTTAGTGAGCTTTATAATACAGGAGTAACCAAATGAACCAATAGTACTCAAAGCTTTAGTGTAGATGGTAATACATATGACACATCACTTTATTTAGATGATCATTTGGTTATGTCTTCAGATAATCAATTGTGTCCTTATGTTAATGCAGAAATAAATACTGAAAACAGCACATACATATTTACTGTATATTACACAATTGATCTTGATCAGATTGATGAAGATTCCATTCTTTATAGTAGTTATCTCAGTTATTTACAATCTATTAATCAAGGAGAAAGTGGTACTAATGATGAATATTATTCACCATCAATTTCTTATTCTGTAAGTCAAACTGATAGTAATGCTACTACCATTTACAATTATGTAGTAAATAATGAAAAGGCATATGGGCAATCTTCTCAAGATGTAACTGAATTAACTTCAACTGAAATCACTAATATATTGCAATATTTAGATTCAAGTGAGATTAATTCTGAATTATCGACTGATTCATCTACTTTGATTAGTTTAATTTCTACTACTGATACACCAGCTGATGAATATCTTGATCAGTTGGTTGATGAAAACAAAATTACTTATCGTAATTTTTTATCATTCGATATTGATAATTCAGGTGATGATATTTATTACAAAGTTATTCAATCCAATCCTACTGATGAAATTGATAAGATGGTGTTATTGGATTATGGTTCAAGTAATGATGGTGTTCAGTGAAACAATTTTGATACATCATTATGTACATATGATGTATTGGACGCAACTGCAGATGATAACTGATCTTTAGGTGAAACCATTTCTTATTTACCAACTTCTTTGTCAGGGTCTAGTGAATATGACATTCACTATATAGAAAAAGTATTTTTACTAGACAAATGCAAATGAGGTTCAGCTGCTCAAAGCTCAAATATTTACCAAGCAGTTGAAGATATAGTTGGTGATAATTCAGTTCCTCAGACTGATACAGAAAGACAAGAATTTTGAACTGAAAATTATGATAAACTTACTAATTTACTTCAATTAGAACATAATTTGAATGAAGAGACATATGTAAAAGATTATAGAACTACTGTTCAGTGGACTTCTTCAACTGGAGCACCAACAACTACTGAAATTGCTGATTGAACTAGTTACTTTTGTGTAGTAAATCCTGAATATATGCAAGTTCATAGTTTGAGAACTATGGATGCTGATATGTATCAAAATGAATTATCATATAAACAATACGTAATTAATCATCCTGATATTACTAACCAAAGACAGCAATTTATTGGTTGATTAAATTCTCAAAGTTATGATGAGATATATGATTGGTTTAATACAACTGTAGCTGAAAGCCAATATAGTTCAAGGATTATCAATCCTAATAATGCTACTCCATATATTATTATTGGAAGTGGTATTACTCCTGATTTTATTTACCCTATTGTTTCTATTGACCGTTCTACTCCTAACCCTAATAGCGAATGCATTATTTTTGCTAATGATGCTGGATACAACCGATTATTTGATTCATATAGAAGTAATTCGACTGAAAATTACATAGTTGGTAAATTTAATAGTAAATTATCAGAAAGTGAGAGACAATCAATCATTGATAATATCAATGATTGAGCATCTACTCACATGATTTATCCACAAGGTACTAAAGCAGCTTATTTTGCAACTGATACTTCTAATACATTAAATGCTTCAGCATACCGAATTTCTTACATCCCTAAATTTATTAAAAATGTTAATGTTGTATCATACACATTAACAATCTTTGTTTTACTAATATCAATTATCATTTGTGCTATTGTTATTCATCGTTATATTATTAATAGTCAAAGTACATTTGGTATTATGCAAGCCAATGGTATATCATGAGCTGCTATTGCCACAAGTATTTTACCTTTTGCATTAATGCCTGCTTTTATTGGAACACTTGGTGGTTCTATCTTAGGTATTGCTTTACAAGCACCACTATTAAGCTTATTTAGCCGGTTCTGGATGTTACCAACGGCAACCATTGGTTTTAACTTTTTCTTTTTCTTAATTTTGTTTTTAATTATTAGCTTTGTATTTTCCATTGTGATTTATGGAACAACATTCTTTGTTTTACACAAAAAGACTGTTGATGTAATGAAAGCTAATAGTCAAGATAATCCTAATATCATTGCTAAAGCTGCTAAAGCATCAGCCAACCGATTTAATGTAATAATAAGATATAGAATAGCAGTAGCTTTCAATTCATTATGAAAACTATTAGTTTTAGTAATAATGACTGCTTTGACTTTGTCAACGTTAGTCTTTACAATTTCTATCAATGGTAAGTTCTCTGATGCAGTTACCACAACTGATAATTCTCGAAATTATAGTTATGCCATAAAATTGATTACTCCAACTAATGCTGGTGGTCAATATATACCTTTAAAATATGGAACAGATGAAAATGGTAATTATGTTTATTCTGGTAAAACAGGATTTAGTGTAGCAGGAAATGATGATCGTGATAATGATTATTTGCAATCAATTTATTATGGTGCATCCAAATCACTTTCTTTAGATTTACCAATCATTGGAACAACAGAAATAGATTTCCCAGGATATAGTGTTGATAATGTCCCAAATTTAAATTTAAGTGATATTTCAAGTACCAATGTATACAAAGATAATGAAAGCACATATGCAAATTACAAACTAAGCGATGCTTTAAATCATAATTATTACTATTCCACTTATGTGTTGGACTGACTCAATGACATAATAGAGCAACCAAGTGTTAATGACTATATCCAAGAATTTTATGATGCATTAAGTGTTAATGGTGATATGTACTCTAATATGTTCCTTCCATATATGGGTGATACAATTGGTGAACAAGCTGACATGTTCTATTTGAAGAATCGAGCAATGACAAGTACATTAATAAACTATACTGTTGGAGTAACATCATTAAATATTACATCTAATCCATGAGATGTTGCTTCTTCAATAATGCCTGATTCTACCCGAAATTTAGCTCTTTCAGGAAGTGAAAAATTTATTAACTATGTTGGTGAAGCATTATATGAAGGCCAAGATTCATCTGACGAGGAGATTAAAGCTCTTTATGATCGTTTAGCCTCATTAACAGATATAGATATAGACAAGACGTTTATTACTCAAACACAAAATCCAAATGGAACTTATTCATATTCAGTTAACACTAAAACTGCTATTAATCAATTTTTATCAGTTTGTTTAGTTCCTGATTTTCAAAAATTATTAGCAGTATGTTACTCATATGAACCAGCCGCTTCATTAGATTACTTCATTACTTACAATTCTGTGCCACTTCAAGATGATGAAGAAACTTTCACTTGAATAGATGCAAATGTTTTGGGACATAGCAATAGCAGTGTAACAATATTTGGTATCAAATGTGATCCAGATTATAGCACCAAATATATTAATTTAGAGAATTCTAATGGTACTAATTTATTATCAAACATTTACTATTCTTATGATGATTATTTTGCTAATAAACCATATCCAATTGTTATTAATGAATATGCTGCACATAAATATGGTTTATCTGTAGGTGATACAATTAGCTTTAAAATCAATAATCGTGCTGACCGTTATGAACATGAAATTAAGATAATTGAAGGTAGTGACCCTGATTATGATAATTTAACTAATATTCAATTCACTGTTGCTGGTATTTGCAATACTTATGAAGGGGAAGAATATTTTATTGATCAAGATCTAGCTAATTATCTACTTGGTCTTAAATCACATTTATTTGATTCTAACCCTGAATTGCAAGAAAAATATCAACCAAATAGTTATTATGCTTTTGAGGATGCAACATTAGGTGCAGATGGTTTATTGGGTTACAATTTAACTAGTGATGGCCATGAAGATACTGAAGCATGTTTAATTAATTTAAAAAATTACGGAAGTCATAATCCAAATTCTGATTCATATTACAATATCACACCATATGGATTTAATGGAGTTTTCACTGCTGATTCCACAAGTTGTCCTATTTTAGTCAATAACATTAATCTTTATTCTACTACAGGTTGTTATTTTGGTAGTGATTTATTAACTTCTAATTCTGTTTTTGAAGTTTTACAATATGGTGCTAATTTAAAAATGGCTAGTGATATGTTGCTTAAAGATAGTGACGGTAATTCATTAAATTCATTAGCAGATGAAATTGATGCTGCTTATGATGAATGACAAAATAGTGGTGAATTTGGCGCATTAAGTGAAGAAGCACATACTAAATATGTTGATTATGTAACTGATTTCTTAAATTTAATTGAATCAGTGTATGGGACTCAATCATATACTTCATTATTAACTGGAGCAGTAGATGCAACTGCTTCAAACTTGGTTTATAGTAATATGTCAACAATGGTTAATGGTTTAACTGATGTAGCTGTTATTACTGTATCTTTAATGACAATTATTATTGTTGCTTTGATAACTAATATGATTATCAATGATTCTAAAAAATTAGCTGGTTTATTAAAAGCGCTTGGTTATACTGATAATGAAAATGCTTTGACTTATTTATCAATTTATATTCCTGTTATTATCTTAGGGCTTTTATTAGCAAGCTTATTAACATTAGGATTAGTTAGTATGTATAATTCGATTATTTTCAATGGTATAGGTATTTGGCTAAATGCTAAAATCAAGTGATATTACTATTTTGGAGGATTTATAGTAGTTGGAATTATTTTTGCTATTTCTGGTATAGCTGGAATTTATTCATTGAAAAAAGAAAAATTAATTGAAACAATTAAAAACTAATAAATTATGAAAAAAAATACAACTGTAACAAAATTATCATCAAAGATTCAAGAATTAACAAATAGAAATCAAATTTTTGCCCAAAAGATTGAAGCTTTTAAACAAAATATTCTTGATGTGCAAAAAGCACTTAGTTCTATAGAAATTATCAATCATAAAACCTATTTGCAATATAAAGCAATAGCTAAAAGACTTAATTTTTATAATTCTGAGTTTAACAAAGTTAAAGCTCAATATGTTCATAATAAATATTTAATTTATTGATATGGATTAATTGATAAAGATAAAAACATTGAAAAAAAACAGCAAAAATATTTAAAAGGTGATTGATATTATAATTTTGTTAAGTATATTGAAAAAGTATCTGATGAGAATAGAATTTTTCCTTATCATCATTTTAAATTAGTTCGTTTAAATCATCTTAATCATTGCTTATTAAATAAAAACAATCGTCTAGTTTATTTAAAAAGTATTTGTTTGAGATCAAAAATATTAGCTCATAAATCTGTGTGGGTATTGCAGCAAAAAATTAAAATACTTGAACACACTATTACAAACTTAAAAACCAAAATTGATGATATTCAATTATCATTCATTGAACGTTATCATGCTAACGTGGTTTCAAAACTAGAGAAATCAAAAAAAGACCGAGATGCTCTATTAACAGCAAAAAAATTAAAAGAGCAAAAAATATTACTAAAAAATGATTACAAGAAAAAGAAAAAAGATCTTCATCAGCAAGTAATAGATTTAAATAGTAATTTAACTAATAACTTAAAAAAGCTAACAGCACAATATAAGACTAATAAAATTGATAAAAATCATTATTTTGATCAAAAAGCAATTTTTATTGATCAACATAAAGAAAAAATTGCTCAATTAAGATATTCTAAAAAAGCTGCTAAATATGATTATTTAAACTACTCTGATTTTGATAAAAACACTTATGCAATTGAATTATCTAATGTAGTTAAATATTACAACAACGGATATATTGCAACTAAAGTTCTTGATAATGTTAATTTGAAAATTAAACGTGGTGAATTTGTTGTTATCTTAGGTCCTAGTGGAAGTGGTAAAACAACACTAATGAATATCATTTCAGGAATGGACAACGCTTCATATGGTAAAGTTTTGGTTGCAAATGAAAATTTAATTGATTATAATCAAGCAAAATTAACTAAATTTCGTCGCATTAATATTGGATATGTTTTTCAACAATATGGATTATTACCTAATTTAACAGTAAAAGAAAATGTCCAAATTGGACAGAATCTTCAATTTAACAAAAATAAACATATTGATATTGATGAAATTCTTGAATCAATTGGGATGTTTGCTCAAAGAAACAAATATCCCAATGAATTATCTGGTGGTCAACAACAACGTGTTTCTATAGCTAGAAGCATTGCTAAAAATCCTAACATTCTTTTTGGTGATGAACCAACTGGAGCTGTTGATGAGAAAATGTCTAAAGAAATTATGAATCTTTTCATTAATATCAACAAAAAATACAAAACAACAATAATTATTGTTACTCATAACCCTACTATTGCTCAATTAGCTAGTACTATAATTTATGTTGGTAATGGAACAATTTCTAAAGTTGAACATATAAAAAAACCAAAGACTGTTGAAGAGATTAATTGATCAGGAATTAATCTTTCAAAAAAATCTAAATAATATATATAATCACAATGGTTATAAAGAAAGTAGTTAACACTCACCTGATAGCTTTTTAATAGTTATGGGTAAAAATGCTTTAGATTAATGAATTAAATCAAATAATCTAACATCATTGTTAATTACTTAATAATGATGTTTTTTATAACTAATTAATATTTGCAGTAAAGGATTTATATAGAAAATTAGATGAAAAATCGTTTAATAAATGATCAAATCAATGAACAAAAAATGCTTGTAATTGATCAAAATGGTACTAATTTAGGAATTATGAATTATGACCAAGCATTAAGAGTTGCTAAAGAGCAAGATTTAGACTTAATTCTTATGGTTCCTAAGATAAAAGATAAAGAAGCTATTTGTAAAATTGCTGATTATGGAAAGATGCAATATGAAGAAAAAACAAAAGCTCGACAATCTAAGAAAAATCAAACTACTATTAAAGTAAAAGAAATCAAAGTTAGACCACAAATTGGTGATAATGATTTAAAATGAATGGCCAAAAATGCTATTGCATGATTAAATGATAACAATCAAGTGAAATTTAAGATCCGTGCTTATGGTCGAATTGGTACAAAAATTGAACAAATTACTGCTATTTTTGATAAATTTATGAATTTGGTTGGTACAATTGGTAAAATCCAAACACCTTTAAAGAAAATCACTCCTATTCTATATGAAGCTACTATTGTAAAAAATAAATAAAAGGGAGAAAAGGAATATGGCTAAAAAAATTAAGCATAAAACTAAAAAAGCTTTTTCTAAGCGTGTTAAAATTACAGCTAATGGTAAAGTTGTTAGAAAACATTCTAATCGTTCTCATTTAGCTCACAACAAATCAACTAAACAAAAACGTCATTTGAAAAAAGATGCAGTGATGAACAAATCATCATTGAAAACATTAAAACAAGCATTATAAGAAAGAAAGGAAATTAATTATGCGTGCAACAAATGGAGTAGCTACTCGTCAAAGACGAAAAGCAATGAAAAAGCGTGTTGAAGGTTCATGAGGAACTAGACACACATCATATAAAATTGCTCATCAAACTTATATTCAAGCACAAGAATATGCTTATCGTGATCGAAAAAACAAAAAACGTGATTTTCGTAAATTATGAATAGCAAGGATTAATGCCGCTGCTCGACCATTAGGAATCACATATTCTCGATTAATGAATGGCTTAAAGAAAAACAACATTTCAATAAATCGCAAAATGTTAGCAGAATTAGCTATTAATAATCCAGAACAATTTAAGGCAATTGTAGAAATTGCTAAGAAATAAATATTTGAAAATAATAAAAAAAGCTAGATCTATAGGTCTAACTTTTTTAGAGCAAAATTACTTATTTCTTATTTTTCTTTTTCTTAACCCCGTAGTAGATTCCAAATCCAACTCCACCTACTGCAGGTAGACATAATCCAACTTCTAATCCAACTGCTAACCATATATTAGAATTTGAACTTGGTTCAGGAGTTGGCTCAACATCATCTACAAAATCTCAATTTCCTCCTTCACTTTCTGCACCTCGTGTGCCAAGATCATCAAAGTTTAAGATTCCATTGTTATAGCGTCTTCATATGCCTCAGTTGTATTAGCTGGAATATGAATGGTGGTATATTTTGAAATATCATGATTAAATAATCAAGTTGAGTCAATTTGAAGTTCACTACTATTTAGTTGTTCGGCAGTTCAATTTAGTGTTATTGAACTTAAACTACTACAATTTTCAAAAGCCCAACTTTCAATACTAGTGACATTCTCTGGAATACTGATGGATTCTAAACTAGTACAAGCACTAAAAGCACTATTCCCAATACTAGTTAAACCATCCGGAAGTTCAATATCAGTTAAACTAGTACAACCATAAAAAGTACCATCCACAATACTAGTAACACTATTAGGAATTTCAATTGAGTTCAAACTACTACAATTCTCAAAAGCATATTCCCCAATACTACTAACATTATCAGGAATATTGATTGAGATCAAACCACTGCAACCATAAAAAGCATATTCCCCAATACTTTCAAGTTGACTACCTTCTTCAAAAGTCACAGATTCCAAACCAGTACAACTTCTAAATGCATAATCCCCAATAACAGTTATTGTAACGCCACTATAACTACTAGGAATTGTTAAACTTCCACTATAAGATTCTAAACCACTTG
>CAZIEX010000007.1:0-22252 GCA_964538585.1 uncultured Mycoplasmatales bacterium
TAATCAAGATACTAAAAACCCGAAAATATACTTTGTAGAGAAGAATGTAAAAAACTTTTTTAACACAATTAGTAGGCCCAAATGTAAAAAAGTATATTTTGATTTTGAATCTATAAATTTAGCTACAAGAGTAATTGATGATATACCACCATTTACCCAAATTGTTAATCAAGTTTCTACAGTTATTGATCATGGTGACAATAATCTAGATATAAAACCATATTTAGTAATTGACCCTCTAAAAGGAACTAATGGCAGATCATTTAATAAAGAAGATTTTAAGTTAATCATTGATCATATACTTCCTAATCCTAATAATTTAGAAGAAAGTAAACAATATAAATATATTGTTTACAACAAAAGTTTTGAATGTACACGATTAAAAGAAATAAATAATTATTTATGTGATCCTGAATATGAAAAGAAAATAAAAATTATCAATGATAATATTTTTGACCTAGCAGATCTATTTACAATAAAAAAAGGCAAAACAAATGCAATCATATTTAGAGAGTTATATGGTTTTTATTCAATAAAAAAGGTTCTACCACTTGTTGAAAAATATGATCCAGACAGTTTTAAAGAAACACATTGTAAAAATTATAAAACTCAATTAGAAATACAAAATGGTACACAAGCTCAAGATTGTTCATCTTTAAGATTTTTTAACAAAATATCAGATAAAGATTGACAAAAAAAGAAAATACAATTAGGTGAATATTGCAATAATGATGTTTTAGCTATGATTGCTATTGAATATTTTGTAAAGAAGCTAATTGACAATAAGTTAGAACTTAAGTAATTTTTAGCATTAAAGCAAGAACTCAAGTCTCTTATGTTTATATAGGTATTGTTTTTAGTTTTTTTATTTATTATTTAAAGAAATTTTTACTTGCTTTTTTTGTTAAATTAATAATTTTGTCTTTAAATACTACTATTGAATCTTCTATTCTAACACCACCAAAATTTTCTTCATAAACACCTGGCTCAATAGTAATAACACTTCCTTCATTAATTTTATCAAGATATGTTTGTCTACAAGCAGGAAATTCATGAATTTCTATACCTAAACCATGTCCTAGACCATGTATAAAAAGTTCACCTCAGCGCTTATTTGTAGCAATAAAATTTCTAACTTTTGTATCAAGATCTTTACCTTTTATACCTACTCTAGCTTCTTTTAATCCTAATGCTTGTGCTTGTTTAACAAGTTCATACATATTTAAAACTTCTTTACTTGGTTTTTCACCCACAAAAAATGTTCTAGTTATATCACTACAATATCCTTGATATATACATCCAATATCACATGTTACTAATTCATTATTTTTTAATATTGTGTTACCAGATTGATGATGAGGATTAGCTGTATTTTTACCAAAAGCAATAATTAAATCAAATGAATCAGTGCTTGCTCCCTGGCTAGCCATAAATTGATGGATATGTTGTTTAGTTTCTAGTTCAGTTACACCAGGTTTAATTCACTTCCTAACATTAGCAATGGCATTTACAGCAATATCAGCAGATTTTTGCAATATTTTTATTTCTTCTTCTGTCTTAGTAGCACGTAAAATCATAGTAGGAACAGGAATTGATTTTACTTTTAATGGTTTAACAAATTCATCATATTGAGCTAAAGTTAAATATTCATATTCGATTAATAAAACCTTAATATTTAAGTTTTTAATCAAATTTTTTAAAGAATCAATATTTTCATAAATAAGTACATCAATATTTTTGTTAATGTGTTTTTTACAATATCCAAAATCACGATAATCAACTAACAAATAAGTTTTGTTTTTAGTAACAAATACAAAACCATCTAGTGTAGTTAATCCAGTAATCCAAAATCTATTTGTTCCACTAATAAAAAAGATAGCATCAGCTTTTCTCTCTTTTAATAAATTGAGAATAATTTGATGTTTGAATTTATAAGATAGATCTAACATTTTATTTAGCCTTTGTTTCTTTATGAATAGTAACTTTTTTGCAAAATTTGCAATACTTATTTTGTTCTAATTTATTGGGTAATTTAGGATTACGACGTGTTAAATAATTAATGTGATGACATTCACTACATTCTAATCGTACATTTTTCTTATCGGCCATATGTTTTCCTTTAAAATATGTGAATATTATAGTAAATAAGATTAATAAATAATATTGTAGTTAGTGTTTTTGCTTCTTGTAAATGGTATCACCATTATTAAAATTACCAAAAGTTTCATTATATCCATTTTTAGTTGATTGAAATATTCTAATGTATATTCTTTCTGCTTCATTTAAATTAGGATATTCAGCATTTCAATAAATTATTGCAACTTCAAACTTATCACCTTTTTCATAATCTTTGTGCATTTTTTTGCATCCTTTGTTGTCTGCTCGTCCTTTAGTTTCTAATCATATTCGATAATAAACATTTTTTGATTGACCAACATAAATTTTATTGTTAGTCAAGTTTTTGTGAATATAGACTCCTCAACATTTAGATTTCTTTCATCCATAAAAGTCATAACACATTTCGAATTTTTTTCAGGAATATTTTTTTGCTTGGTTATAAAGTTGCTTTAATCTTTCCTCTTTAGCAAGTCTATTAGATTCATATTCTTGTTTATAAAATTAATGTTTTAGTTTTTTAGAATTGCACTTTGCTATAGTGCTTATAAAAGCAATAGCTAAAATAACTAAAACAGAAATAACTATGATAATCAAAATTATCATAAAGGACAAATTTATTAAAATGGTAAATTAATATCTATTATTTTCAAGCTAATGTTTGAGTTTTAACTTTTAAATATTTTTTTAATTCTTCATCTAATTTGCAAATACTAATAGACATTCCGGGCATATCAATAGAAGTCATATAGTTACCAGTATGGAATTCAATTATTTTTGCTTTATATTTTTTAATTATCTTAGCAACTTTTCTTGCAGCAATGTAAAGTTCCATTAATGGAGTTGCACCCATACCATTAACAATAACTGCTACTTCAGAATTAGGAAAGTCTAATTCTTCATGGATTTTTGCTATCATTTCTTCTACTAATTGATCAACTGGACGCATTTTCTCTCTAGCAACACCGGGTTCCCCATGAATACCTAAACCCATTTCAATTTCATTAGGTTGTAATTCAAAGTTCTTTTTTCCTACTGCAGGTACAACACAAGCATCTAAACCCAAACCAATAGTTGCAGTATTTTTAGTTACTTTTTCAGCAATTGCTTTTACTTGTTCAAGATTTAAACCACTTTCTGCGGCACCCCCAGCAATTTTGTGTACAAAAATAGTACCACATATACCACGTCTGCCTGTAGAAGCAGTAGATTTGGCTAAAGCAATATCATCACTAACAATAACTGAATCTACTTTTAAACCTTTTGCAACAGCCATTTGTTGAGCTAGTTGAAAGTTCATTACATCACCAGTATAATTCTTGATAACTAGTAAAGTTCCTTTTTGTGAATTACATGCTTCAATAGCTGCTAGAATCATATCAGGAGTAGGTGAAGTAAAAACTTCACCTAAAACTGCAGCAGATAACATACCTTTGCCTACAAAACCAGCATGTGCTGGTTCATGACCACTACCCCCACCAGATATTAAAGCTACTTTATTTACATCAATTTTTCTACGAGTTATTACATTATAACCTTTAACTTTTTTTAATTTTTTATTGCTAGAAGCAATAATTCCATCTGTCATTTGAGCGACAATTTTATCAACACTATTAATTAATTTTTTCATATAAATATAATATATTAAATAATATGGAATTTGTCAGTAAACAAACTATCGAAAGTAGAAAAAAACATTGAAATAAAGTAGCATACACTTTTACTGCTGCTACTGAACCATTGTTAATTATCTTAATGTTTGCTGCCATAATTCTAGCATTTAGCCCATTACATATAGATGAGCAACCTACAAGTAATTACACCAAAAGAGTTGGTCTATGAATTAGTTATGGTGGACCTAATAGTTTTAGTTTTGGTGGATTAAATTTAGGAGGAATAATTGCTTTTGCTATTGCTTTGGTGTGCTATATTCTTATTTATTACTTTAATTTTTTTAAAGCTGAACAAACTGCAATCAATAAATATGCATATTATGCTAATGGAATAATGCTAATAAGTACACTATTATCATTTTTAGTAGGTGAACTAGCTACTCTAGACAACGGAAAAACATTTTTGATTTATTCAAGCAATTCTACAGAATCAATATTTTCAATTAATAGTATTGGTTATATTTTGTTAGTATTTAATGTTGTTTTTTTAGTTTCTGGTATCGGTTTTTGGGGATTGTGATTACAATGATTTCTTAAAATTAGATCTTATGCTAAAATTCATAATCAAACAATAGCAAAAACAAACCAAACTAAGAAATAATTAAATAATAATAATAATTAACATAAACTAATACACATCTAAATGTGTAATTAATATAATATTAAGCATGAAAATTATTAATCAAGAAAAAAAACCTAAACTTACTATATATGAAGTTCAAGTTGATCAAGAACTATGAACAAAAACACAGAAAAAAATTCGTGATCAATTAATAAAAAATGTAGAAATTCCTGGTTTTAGAAAAGGTCATGTTCCAGAAAACAAATTAAAAGAATATGTAACTGATTATGATGTGCTACCAAAAGCAAGTAATGAAGTAATACCTACAACATTAAATGAATTTTGAACTGAATTTGATAAAAGTCCTAATATGGATGTCATTCAACCTTCATTATCAATCGCTGTAAAAACCATTAAAAATGATGAATTAATCTTTAACTTTAGTTTTGATAATAAGCCAGAGGTTAAACTTCCAGATTATAAAAACATTAAAATTGACTATGTTAAACCAACTGTTAGTGAAGAAGAAATAAATGCTGAAATCAATCAATTCATTAAAAATGATTACATGTTAAAACCTAAAAATGGAGTCATTGAGATTGGTGACATGGTTAAATTTGATTTCAAGGGATTTGTTGATAAAAAACCTTTTACAGGTGGAGAAGCAAAAGATTATGAATTAGAAATAGGTTCTAATCAATTTATCCCTGGTTTTGAATCAGCTATGGTTGGATTAAGAAAAGGCGATGAAAAAACTATAACTGTTACTTTCCCTAAGGATTATTTTGAAAAATCATTGGCTAATAAGCCAGCTGACTTTGAAATCAAAATTAATGAAATTAACACTATCATTAAACCAAAATTAGATGAATCATATTTAGCTAAATTTAAACTTCCAGGTGTTAAAACTGAAAAAGATCTTAAAGAGTATTTTAAAGAGAATATTATTCGTATGAAAAATTATGGTGCAAAACAAGAACCAATTAATATTATTCGAAAGTTTTTGATTGACAATTCAAAAATTAGTTTTATTCCTGAAAATTACTTAGCACAACAAGTTAGTGATACAAAAGCAAATATTGAAAATGAAGCTAAAAAAGCTAATAAATCATTAGAAAAGTATGTTGTGGAAGATTTGCATTATCCATCATTCAAGGAATATGATAAATTGGTGGCTGATAATGTATTAAAAAGTATTAACTATAGTTTAATTATTGCTCAATTGATTAACACATTAAATATCATAGTCACTGAAAAAGAATTGGACAAAGAGCTTGATAATCTATCTAAAATGTATCATTTCCCAGTTGAACAACTTAAAAAAGATGTTAATACTGTTGAACGTATTCGTAGCTTTGTTATTGAAGAAAAGCTATATGATAAATTGATTGAATTAAATTCAAATAATAAATAATTAAAAACTAATTCAATATTGAATTAAACTTAAATCACCAAATTTAAAATTATTCATCTCATAAAAAGATGAACTAATTTCATAATCTGGAATATTGCAATAAAAAAGGTATGAATTATTTGTAGCTTCTTTAAAAAACAAGTAGCATCTAAGATATTCATCATTATTTTCAATGTCAATATAATAGGCTTTATCATAATGAGAAACATATGAATATTGTTTTTGGTTTAAACTAACTATTAGACTATTACCATCACTATAACATATCAACGATTGAATAACATTGATTTTAACTAGAAAAACAATAATTAATAAGACTATAAATAGAACAGCACAAATACTGATTAAATATCAATAATTAAATTTAGTATTCATACTTATAAATACAAAATTTTTTCTTGAAATTAATAAGAAAACTAGATGTTTGCTCAGTTTTTTAATTTATTTAAGAGTAATCTTGTATTAATTTTTGCTTTTACACTAGTAAAAATAAAGTTATTATTTGCTATTTTGAAGTATTCTTTAATTTTATTTAAATTTGATTGATAAGTTTTAAGCGCATATTTATCCGCTTTATTTAATACTACAAAATAATTGGCAAATCTTGTTTGCAAATATTTGCTCATTTCAATATCTTCATTAGTGATAACAGTAGCATCACATACTTGAATAACACCAAAAACATTTCTTCTAGAACTTATAGTTGCATCAATTAAACTAATTAATTGGTTTCTTTGGCCTTTATTAACTTTTGCATAACCATATCCAGGCAAATCAATAAGACGAAATTTATCAAAATCATATAAGTTAGCAGTTTGTGTCCTACCTGGAGTTTTAGATACTACTGCTATTTTTTGATTAGCTAAAGCATTAATTAAAGATGATTTACCAACATTGGATCGACCAACAAAAATAAATTCAACTATATTATCAATTGGTCAATCTTTTTCATTAAAACATGACTTTATAAAACAAGCCATTATTATTTCTTTTCATCAAGCTTATGACGAAAACTATTCATAATTTGACGAACTTGTGCTTCAGAAGGTTTTCTTCCCATCTGAGCATACATAGAACGAATTTGGTCTTCAGTAATTGGTGGGTTTTTCTTCATTTGTTTTTTAAACATTTTACCTGAAACTTTAAACCCAATAAGTAAGCCAACAATTAAGCAAGCTATACCTACACCAATACATAATCCAACAATAGCACCTGTAGACATAGTTAATTATTTCCTTTCACTATTTTATTTTTAATATTATTTTAATTTGATTAGCAATTGTATTAGCATCAAGTTTGAATTTTTTAACAACATCATTTGGTTTACCACTTGCACCAAAAGAGTTTATACCAAATGGATATTTAGAGTATTGATATCAATAAAAGGTATTACCATATTCAATGCTAAAAATAGGTAATTTTAGTAATTGTTTTCTATAAGATTCATCTTGTGTATTAAATAATTCCATACATGGAGCAGAAATAACATTTGCATAGATTTTGTAAGTTGCTAAAATTCTTTGAACTTCTAAAGCAAGAGTAACTTCTGAACCGGTTGCTCATAAGCTAATCTTAGCTTTAGGCTTAGAACTAATTAAGTAAGCACCCCGATTAATTAATGAATAATCAGTACTTTCAGGATGAATAAAATCACCTCGAGAAGTAATGATTGATACAGGAGAATTATTTTGCTTTAATGCAAAGCTTAAAGCAGCAATGCTTTCATATGAATTGCAAGGTCTAAATGTGTAATGATTATCAATCATTCGTAAAGTGTTAATTTGCTCAATTGGTTGATGAGTTGGACCGTCCTCTCCAACAGTTATACTATCATGACTGTAAACATAAATAGTAGGAATATGAGAAATAGCTGCCAAACGCATAGCAGGTTTAGCATAATCACTAAATACTAAAAATGTTGAACCAATTGCTTTGATTCCACCATGAGCGCATATACCATTAACAATTCCGGCCATAGCAAATTCTCTTACACCATAATTAATATTTTGACCATCAAGGTTTTTAGCATCAAAATTGCCTAATTGTTTGCCTCCAATCTTAGTAGAAGCTGATAAATCAGCAGAACCAATTAGAAGATTTGGAGTATTTTTTGCAATAATATTAACTAGGTTCCCTACAACTGAACGAGTAGCTTCATTAGGTTTAACATTAAAATCTTTAAATCATTTTAAATCAATATTAAATTTATTGTTAATTGCATTCATAAATCTTTGGTATAAATGAATGTCTTTTTTCTCTAATAAATTAATATTTTTGTTAGTTTTAATATTAAAAGTAGTAGCTCTTTTTTTAATTGTGGTACTGATGTAATTAGTTAATTCAGTTGGTACATAAAATTTTTCTTCTGAATTAATACCTAAATTTTTCTTAATTTCTAAAACTTCATGAGCATTAAATGGTGAACCATGACAGGTATTTGATCCAGCCAATTTACTTCCATAACCAATAGTTGTTTTTATTTCAATGACTGTAGGTTTTGCAATAGATAATTTAGCTTTGGTGATAGCTTTAGCAATTGCTGAACAACTATTACCATTATTTACTTTAATGTAATTTCAATCACAAGATGTAAAGAAGCTTTTTACATTCATACTTGTAGAATCATTTACTTTTCCATCAAGTTGAATATTATTTGAATCATAAAGAAGAATTAATTTATTTAATTGCAATTTACCAGCTATATTAATTGCTTCATATGCTATTCCTTCTTGTAAGCAACCATCACCATGCAAACAAAAAGTGTAATGATTAACTAAATCACTAAATTTATTAAATATATTTGCTAATTTCTTTTCAGCAATTGCCATACCTACAGCCATTGCAATACCCTGACCTAAAGGTCCAGATGATACTTCGATACCTGGAATTAAATTAGGTTCAGGATGCCCAGCTGTAATTGAATTTAATTGTCTAAAATGTTTTAAGTCATCTAGAGTAGGTTTTTTAAAACCTGATAAATACATCATTGCATAAAGCAGTGAGCTTGCATGACCTGCTGATAAAATAAAACGGTCACGGTTAAACATTTTAGGATTAGTAGGATCAATGTTTAAGAATTCAGTAAATAATGTAAATACTATTGGAGCAGCACCAAGAGCTATACCAGGGTGACCAGAATTAGCTTCTTGAATTTCATCTAAGCATAACCCTCTCAATATATTTACTGCATTGTTTTTTGTTTTATTCATAACTTATTTTCCTTTTTATTAACAATAGAAATATAGCAAATTAGATATATTAATATAATACTAAATAAGATTTTATTTATATATGAATATTTTATTAACAAACAATCCAAAAGTAGACAAAACTGTTGCATTAATTCCAAATGATGTACAAAAACTTACAAATACTAAATTTCAGGTGTTCTTTACACGGGGTGTTGGTGCTATATTAGGAATCAATGATTCTGAATATATCAAAGCAGGAGCTAAATTAGTTAATTCACTAACTAAAAATAATTTTAAAAACTTTGATATTATTTTGAGCCCATCAATTTTAAATAAAAATCTATATAAAATGTCTAATCCAAATCAGGTATTTTGATTTTATGGTTATTTAGTTAACCAAACTAAATCATTATTAGAATTACTTAAATCTGGAGCAATCAGTATTTGCTCAGAAAACATTCATATAAGTGGTGATTATAAATTTCTTAACATTTATGATGAAATAAAAGGCAATTATGCTATTAGTTTGGCTTCATACTTATTAGCAAATAACACTCCTTCAACTCTTTTACCATCAACTAATAAAAGTGAAACTAAAACCACTATTTTAATTCTTAATTATTCTTATGCTGGATATTATGCATTAAAATTAGCTTTAGCATGAGGGTGCGATGTTATTTATTTAGATCAAAATCCAACATCACTAAAATTGCTAGCTAATGATAAAGATATTCAAAGTTATATTAAAAATAATCATGTAAAACTAACTGTTGATAGTGCTTCATTTAATAATTTATTGGAATATTGCAAAAAGGCAAATGTTTTAATTACTACTAATCAATTGCCAACTATTAAAACTCCAGTAAGAATTACTAAAGAAATGATTAGCAATATGATCTATGGTGGAGTATTTATTGATTTAGCATGTGAATCAGGATTAAGTAGTGAATTTACCACTAAATTAAACAAAACTATTGATTTAAGAACTTTAAACCATATAGTTCACTACGCATTAAATTCCATTCCACCTCGTTTCAATTTGACTTGATCACAATTATATAGTGAAAATTTAACTAATTGTTTGCTTAAACTTAAAGATATTAATTCAATTCACGATATATCTTCATTTGATTTTTTAAAAGAATCAATTATTACAATGAATCATAATTTGACTAATCAAGATATTGCACAATCTTTACATTTACTATATACACCAATTACTCAAAATAAAAAATAAATTTTTATATAAAATAATATTAACTACAGTTTAATGAAAGGGGGTGAATAATAAATGGCTAAAGTTGTTGTAAAAAATGATGATTTAAATGATGCAATGAAAAAATTTGCTCGAATCATGGCTAACACACGTAAAGTTGCTAAGGCTCATGAATATTATTTACGTCCTGGGTTAAAAGCAAAAGAAAAGCAAAAAAATGCTGCTAAATATAATCGTAAACACTACTATAAGTAGTGTTTTTTTATTTCATATATAATATTGATAACTATGAAAAAATTAAAATTTCAAATTATTGATAAGCATACAGTAGAATTAAAAGAAAAAGGTGAAATTGGTGATATTATTGATTTTCATGATCAAATAGAATTAGAAATTTCACCTTTATCTGAATTTATCAATAAACATATTCATGAAGAATCATTAAAAGCTAGATCTGATCAAAAAGAAAAAGATAGACAAGAATACGAGAACATATTAAATAAAAAAATAGAAGAATCAAAAAAACAAACACTTATAGAATTTAAAAATCTTAAAAATGAAGAAATTAATCAAATAAATTTACAACATTTAAAACAAATTGAAAAATTACAAATTGAAAATAATAAACAATTGGAAGTTGAAAGAAATAAAAATAATGAATTAATTAATAACATTAATACTTTAAAAGAACAAAACGTCGATTTGAACATTCAAATCAAAAATTTATGAAATGAACATGAACAAAAAAATATAAAAAACATTGGTGAAAATCTAGAACAATGATGTTATGATGAATTTCAAAAAATTAAATCTGTTGGTGGGTTTCACAATTGTGAATTATTCAAAGATACTATATCTGTTGCTACCGAATCTAGTCCTAATAAAACTAAATCTGATTTTATCTTTAAAGTTTATGACAATAATGATTTAAAAAAGGCAAAACCTTTAGTTTCTATTTGCTGTGAAATGAAAACTGAGCTATACAACTCTAGAAACAAGAAAAAATTTGATGAAATGCAAGATTTACAAAAATTGCATGAAGATCGTATCAAGAAAAATTGTGAAATTGCTCTGATGATAACTGAAAGAGAACAAAGCAATGGAATAATTTACAAAAAATGTGATGATTTTGATGATATGTATATTATTCGTCCACATATTTTTACAGGCTTTTTATATATTTTCGCTTCTTTGTATCAAAAACAAGCAAATGAACTTAAAAATTTTAAAAATATGAAACTAGCATTTGAAGAAAAACACGCTGATGCAAAAGAACTACATGAACGTTTAAATTGGTTAAGAGAGAATGTTCAAACTCAACTAGATAGCTTATCAAAAAATAGCAAAGAAGCATTTGAAGAAGCTGAAAAAATTATTAGAAGTGCTGAAAAAATTAAAAATTTAACTCAAGCAAAAATCAATAGATCAATTGAAAAAATCAGTAAAAATATTATTAACTTTAAACTTACAAATCAAGACTAAAAATTAATATATGTTTGTTTTATTTCTTACCTAATAAAACAAACATATTTTTCTTGTAAGATTCAACCCCCGGTTGATCAAAAGGATTGAGTTTTAATAAATATGCACTCATCATAGCTGCATGAGCTAATCACATAAAAAAATATCCATAATGATATTCATCTGCTTTTGATAATGTAATAATTAAGTTATTAACATGTGCTTCTTTAGAATGAGCATCTATAGTACCTTGAAAAGCTTTATCTGTTAAATCACTTAAATATTTACCATTTAAATATTTAAGTCCATCATCATTATCATTGATTTTTAATTTCATATTTGATGTTGGTTTTGATACATATAATGTTGTTTCAAAGAAATTTCTTGTTCCTTGTTGTAAATATTGACCTAATGAGTGAAGATCAGTTGTAAATAAACTATATGTTGGATATAAACCTTTGTTATTTTTTCCTTCACTTTCACCAAATAATTGTTGTCATTGTGAACCTAGCATATACATTGAAGGATCATAAACAATAAAGTTTTCAAGATTTAAATGTTTTTGCACATATAAGTAATGACGAATACAAGCATATAAATAAGCGCTGTTTTGTTTTAAATCATAATTTTCTAAATCAACTAATGCTTGTTTAGCTCCACGCATAATTTTGCTAATGTCTAATCCTGCTATAAGCATAGGAAATAATCCAACTGGTGTAATTGTGCTGTATCTTCCACCAATATTATCTGGAATACTAAACATAGTATAACCTCGACTTTTTGCATAGTTATGTAAAGTCCCCTTGTTTTTATCGGTAATAGCAACAATATATTTATTGACAGATTTTATTCCAACAATATTAATTAATTGATTGCGGAATAATCTAAAAGCAATAGCTGGTTCAAGTGTAGTTCCTGATTTTGAAATTACAATAATTCCAAATTTTTTATTTTTCAATTTATTCATTTGAGAAATAATGAAGTTTGAAGACATATTATGAATGTAAATCATATTTACAGGAGCTGGTTCATTAGCATAAACAAAATCAATTGCAGCTTTTACACCAATGTATGATCCACCAATACCAATTACAACAACATTTTTAATTTTCATTTGTTGTCATTGTTCAGCTTTTTTAATCATTGCTTTTAGTTCTTGGGTGTTATACATTATGGATAAATCTCTTCATCCAGTCATTTCAGAACCTTTAGCAACATTACGCTCTACAGCGCGAGCAATTGTTTTTACATCTTTTTGATATTTTTTATAAACATTTTTAAAAGAAATTTTCTTATCAAGATGTGTTTCGTCAAAATGCAACATATACAAATATATTAATTATTTATTCGAATTTGTATAAATAATTTATCAATTAATTGGACTTTTGTTATGTGATATTAAATAGTTATTAGTCTTGCTAAAATGTTTGCAATTAAAAAAACCATGATATGCACTAAGTGGCGAAGGATGAGCAGCTTCTAATATCAAATTAAATTTAGCATTAATTAATTTTTTCTTGCTAATAGCCTGATTACCCCACAAAATGTAAACAATATTTTGAAAATTATTAGATAAAAAACTAATGACTTTGTTAGTATATTTATCTCATTGCAAATAATGATGGCTCATTGATTGATGGGCTTGAACTGTAAGATGAGAATTTAACAGTAAAACACCTTGTTTAGCTCAATCTTTTAAATCAGGATTATTTCTTCTAATACCTAAATCTGATTGTAATTCTTTAAAAATGTTTTTTAAAGAAGGTGGTAATTTTTGCCCTTCATTAACACTAAATGCTAAACCATTAGCTTGATTTTCATTAATATATGGATCTTGACCAATAATTACAACTTTTGTATCATTAGAATTAAAATAGTTAAAACAATTTCATAAAAGATGCTTTGGAGGATAAACAGTCTGTGTCTTATATAAATAATTAACTTTATCCATCAATGAAGAAAAATCTTCCTTTGAAAATAAAAAAGATAATATATTTTTTCAGTCAGTTTTAATATAGTTTAATGAGTCGTCCATTAAAACATTTTCTAGCTAGGAATTGATATAAAATCAGATGATTTAGAGCTTGAACTTGAAGTATAGCTAGATGAATTGTTTCCAAATAATCATCAATAAATGAAATATGGATCATTATTGAATGCATCAGTAGAAGAACTATATTCACTTATGGTTGGATTTAGTTTAGAGTAATCTGTTAGATTAGAAATGATATTAGTGAATGATTTATATAAAGAACCATCTTCAGAGAAATCAATAACATTAGTTTTAATTTTATCTATATTACTATCATCATTAATAGTTGTATAAACATCATCACTAGTAAATACTAAGTAAGCTGGGAAAACAGTAGTAAATCCAGAGAAATATGGTAATTTAGTCTTGAAATGTTCTGTTTTAGTACCATTATCATACTCATAAGTGAATTCGATTGTTAATAGACTATAATTAGCTAGCGCAATAAAATCACCGGGATGAATTGTACCTTCACTTGCTCATTTAGCAATTGTAGGATCTACCTTAGAAAGATCACTTGTTCAGTTACTAGTATCACTATTTGAATTGTTATTTACTTTAAGATTAAATGAAGTTGATGTTAATTTTAAATCATCACCCAATCCAGATGATTCCTTAACGTTTTTTCATGCATCAGTAGAATTAATTTCATTACTTATGTTATCTAACTCATCATCATTATATAACCAGTCAGTAGGACTAATAGAGCTATTATTATGTGCAGCATCATAATATGAACTTGTTATATCACCTAAACGAATTAAAACTGGAACATTAGCAATAGAAGTAATATCATCTATATTACCATCATCATCAAAACTATAAACATTATATGGTTCATATACTTCGTCAGTAGATGTTTGAGTGTCTGATGGTGGAATATATGTATAAGTTTCAGTGTCATCATTGTATTCATAATAACCAATTAGTGATTGATCGTTAGGAATATGGGTATAATTTGTACTAGTATCATCAGGAGTAGGTAGATCATTACCATCAGAATCTGTTGGATCTAGATTAATTTGAGGAAACAATGATTGAGTTGATGAAGGGCTATCTTGTATCAAACCAGAATCAACTACTTTTCAGTTAAGCATATAAGGACCAAACTTATATTTAGCACTACCTTGAGCTAACAAGTTAGCATTAGACATAAAATATTCATAGAAATTTAAATTCTCTTCATCAGTTGTTCCTGAACTATGTGTAAAATTGCTTTCAGAATTAGTAAATAATATTGAAAGTTTTTTATCTAAATCAGCTGATGTTTTACAATTATCAAAAATATGAACAATATAGTTGTTAATGTAATTAAATAATGTTATTAAATTACTACTTACAACATTAACTGATTGTATAGCAATAGAATTTAGCAAATTCTCATAACTTGTTAATGTTGAATTATCTAAATATGTTAAGTTACTGTTAGTACTGCTTATATATTGATAATCATTGAAATCATCAGAATTAAATGTTCATTTTGACGAACTTGAATTCCATTCAGGTGTACTATAGTTAGTATATCCATAATAAGCAGTAGCATTTGCTGCAAAAGAATTATCATATGCAGTTGTATAAATGTATGAAGAAGGAACTATTGCATTTGAATGATTTAAAGATGATCCATCACTAAATTCTCCATTTTCAAAATAAGGATCTATTAAAGGACTAGATGAACTATAAAAATTAATTTCATTTCCTGTACCATCTGATGAAAAAGGGTTATTGCTTGTTAAAACTGGAATAAAATATTGAGAAATAGTAGAACAACTAGTTAAAATTGTTGAAGGAAGAATTAATGCTAAAGATAATAAACTCACCAAAGCAGTTGTTTTAGCAATTTTTTTGTTTCTCTTAATATTTTGTTGTTTCATATTATTCATTCTCATAATCATTAAATTTTCCTCAATCTTTAATAAAAGTTAGTTGAGCATCAGCAGTTGGCCCATTACGGTGCTTTGCAATAATAAATTCAATATTGCTCACAAAGTTATTAGCAAAGTTAAACTTTGTTGTCTTGTTTTGCTCATCTTCATTTTTATAATCAACATTAAAATTATATTTTATATATAAGAAAGTGACTAAGTCAGCATCTTGCTCGATTGCACCAGATTCTCGTAAATCAGATAATAATGGTCGTGGATTTTCACCATCAGGTGTTTTAGGTCGCTTTTCAATTTCACGAGACAATTGAGCTAATGCTAAAATAGGTGTATTATTTTCTCTAGCAGTTAATTTTAAAAGACGCGAAATGTTAGATACTTCTTGTTGACGATTAACACCAACATCTTTAGGTTGACCTTTTAATAATTGTAAATAATCAACAATTACTAAACGAATATCATATTCTAATCTTAATCGGTGTAAATCAGCTTGAATATCCATAATTGATAAATCAGAACTATCATTGATATAAATAGGAAGAGTTTGAATTTTTTCTAAACTATTATTTAAACGATCTTTCTCTACAGGATTTAAATTACGTTTACGAATTTGTGAAATAGAAATACTTGAACAACTTGCTGCCATTCTCTCAATTAATTGGTCTTTCCCCATTTCCATTGAAAAGATGACAATAATAGGTTTGAATTTTTCTTTTTCATTATTAGATGAATTTTCTTCATGTTGTTTTCTGTTGTATTCATCCATTAATAATTGTGCACTATTTAAAGCAAAGTTCAATGCTAAAGCTGTTTTACCTGTACCAGGACGAGCAGCCAAAATAATTAAATCACCTCTTTGGAATCCATCAGTATATCGATCAATATTTTTAAATCCTGTTGGTGTACCTCTTAATTCTTTATGATCTAGCTGATCATATTTAGACATTTTTTCTTGATATTGTGCAATAATATCAGAAAGTTGAAAAATCTTATCATTCTTTTTCTTATGAATGATATTAGATAAGTCATTGGTCCATTTAAAAGTATATTCATCAAAATTATTAATATCTAATTCAACATTAACTATTTGATTTTGGAAATAATTTTTTATTTGTCGATTAATGGAAAAAGTTTTAGCTTGATTACATAAGAAATCCAAATCAGCTGAAGTTGAATAAGAATATCACGCTTCATCTAAAGTACGATCTAAATCATAAAAACAATTTAATAATTCTTCGTGGCTTTTAATAAAGCTACGAATAGTATCAATGTTGATAATTCCTTTATTTTTATCAATTCTTGAACATACATCAAAAACGATACGGTACTCTATGGTTATGAAATCTTCAAATTGAATAAGTTGCAAAGCATCAGGAAATAAACTAGGATTGTTTAGAATACATCCAATGATTTCTTTTTCAATTTCTCTTACATCCATTTCATTTTTTGCAATCTTGTCTTCCATAGCTTTTATTCCTCATCAACATTAATTTTCAATTGAGCTTGTATGCCTTTGAATACATTCAAATTAATTGTTGTATGCCCAAGTTTTAAAGGTTCAAATGTACTTTCAAACATAAATTTAGTGATTTCAATATTAGATTTTTTTAACTCATCAATAATTTGTTTTTCACTAATTGAACCAAAAGCATTTCCATCTTTTGCTTTTAATTTAAAGGATAAAGTAATGCTCTCAATTGTTTGCTTTAAGGCATTTGCTTTTTTTATCTGAGCATTTTGTTCTTGTTTGATTTTATCAAGATCTTTATTCAAAATGCTAATTGCTTCTTTAGAATAAATAACTGCTAGTTTATTCTTAGAAAGATAGTTCTTAAAATATCCATCTGATATTTCAACAACATCATTTTTTTTACCTAAATTTTTAACATCTTGAATTAAAATAGCTTTCATTATTCTTTAACAAAAGGCATTAAGGCCACAATTCTTGCACGCTTAATAGCATTAGTAACCATCTTTTGATGTTTAGCACATAATCCAGTAATTCGTCGTGGTAAAATTCTTCCATTACTAGAAATGTAATTGTTTAATAATTCAACATCTTTGTAATCAACATTAAGATAGCCTTGTTCACACAAAGGACATTGTTTATTGAATTTTACTTTACGAAATTTACGAATATTGTTATTAGTTTTCATATCTATATTCCTTTCTTTAAATTATTTGTTTTCGTTATTTTCTTGCATGTTATCAAATCATTCAAGATCGTCTGTTTCACTAAAATGAGCATCATTTTGTTTTTGCTCAGTATTATTTTCAAGATTTGTAGTAGGAGCTGGAAATGGAAACACTTCATTTACATCTACCATAGGTTCACTATTATTAGAATTATTGTTTTGTTTATTTTCATTAATATTCTGTGAACCAAAATTCATAAAATTAATTTGATCACAAACAACATTGAAACCAACTTGATTTTGATTAGTTTGTTTTGATACATAACTATAACGATTAATACGACCCTCAATACAGATTAAAGATCCTTTATGTAGATAATTGATAGCAAAAGTAGCTAGATTATTTCAAGCTACACATGGAATGAAAGTAGTAGCTTGTTTTGAATTTTTTGAATATTGGTTATCACATGCAATTGTAAAAAAAACTCTTGGATGATCAGGACTATCTCCAGCAACTGGATCAGCAGTTAATCGACCAATTAAAATAACTTTATTCATTATTTTTGTTCACTTTCATTAACTTGAGCTGCAATAGTTGCTTCTAAATCAGCAAGCTTTTCTTTTTCAGCTGTAATTCTTTCCATTTTAGCTTTATATAGTGCTTTTTGTTTTTTAGCTCTTTTAACTTTTTTAGGATTATTTAAAGCATTGGCACCATAATCTTTATCAAGATTAATAATCATAAAACGGATAATATTCTTTTCAAGTTTAGCTAAACGATTAAATTCAGCAATTTCACTTGGAATAGAAGTTGAAAAATTAATTTGAGTATATCATCCTTTTTCATATCCAGCAATTTTATAAGCTAAATCTTTAAGACCTAAAGATTGAACTTTATAATCTTTATTTTTTTCAATAATTTTGCATACTTTTTTCAAAGTATCAGTTGCAGCTGTTTCTGTTAAATCACCAGCAACAACTGTTAAAATTTCATATTTGGACATATTTAAAGCGTCTCCTTATGGTTAATAAATATATTAGTTTAAATTCTAAACAAAGAAACACTTATAATTAATAAGTGTAGGTAAATTATATAAATAAGTTTATTGAACAAAATTAATAATTTAGTAAAATGGTTGATTATTACTATAATTCTACTTGAAGTTATTTGGCTTCTTTTTTATTACTAGGATATTTTTTTATGAAAGTTAATGTTCCATTAGTTTGTAGTGAATGTAATGCTCATAACTATAATATTAAAAAAGAGAAACATTCTCCCAAACGTTTTGAATTAAAAAAATACTGTCCTAAATGTAATAAAGTAACTCTTCATAAAGAATCTCGTTAAGTTAATATGGAATCTAAGAAAAAAACAAAACAAGAAAAAATAGAAGCCAAAAAAGCTCGCAAATCAGCTTATAAAACTTGAGTTGCCAACAATAAAAAACACAAACAAGAAAAAGAGCGTATTGTTCTTTTGTATGATTCTAAGTTAAAAGAAATCAAGAAAAAATATAAAAATGATGTTTTTAACAACCCTAAAAACAAAAAAGTAATACAAAAGCAATATTTAGATGATAGATTTAATTTAATTAATCAACGTGATTATGCTTTAGCTAATTGTGAAATAACTGAAAGCGCAAAAAACTCTAAAAAAATGAAGGTTGATAAGAGAATTGCTTTTAATAAATACAAAATTGCATTTGCTACTCTACAAACTGAAAATAAATTTCACCATAGTGAAATAGTTAAGAATTATAAAAATAGCAAAGCTAAGAATGACAAAGATTTAAAGGTATTTAACAAACAAAATAAAAAAAATAATTCTGAATATCAACTTTTAATTCAAAAAAAACAAGATATCAAAAACAATTATGAAGCGCAGCTAATTAATAACAAAATTTGATATCGAAACAATTTAGTGCAATTAAAAACTCGTCGTGATATTTCTTACCAATATGAATTAGATCATAATTATTTAATTAAACGTTGATTCTATGGTATTGGTAAAGAATTCCAAAGAATGAGCTGACCAAGTACTAGAAAAACTGTTCGTGATTTTTTTATAGTTATTGCAGTTAGTGGTAGTATTGCTCTATTCTTTTTACTTATTGATTATATTATCGGACTATTATAAGAGGAGAATTTATGGAAAACAATAAAAATAATAATTTAATGCAATGATTCATTATTACAGTTATTGGTGGTAAAGAAGATTCAATTATTGAAAATCTAAAAGAAAAAATCACCAATTTTGGTTACAATGACTATGTAAAAGAAATTTGTGTTTTTAAAACCAATTTAGTTAAAGAAGAAACATTCAAAAAAGATGATCCTTTATTACCTAAAAATTTAAAAAACACTAAAAAAACAAAATGAGAAACATTACCTAACGGTTTATATAAGAAAACAACCACTAAGATAGTTAATAAATTTCCTGGGTATGTATTCATTAATATGATAATGAATTCTGAAATTTGATATTGTATTCGTAACACAAATGGTGTGCTTGGATTTGTTGGTTCAAGTGGAAAAGGTGCACTTCCTATTCCTATTAGTATTGAAGAATATAAAGCAATTGCAAGACAAGAAAATGTTGATGATAATCAAACTGTAGAGACTACACCAACTAGTGAAGTACATGTTTATTCTTGCCCATTTAAAGTAGGAAATACTGTACAAATTACTGAGGGTGCTTTTATGGGTGAAAATGGTGAGATCAAATCTTTAAATAATCAACGAGGAACTGCAATTGTTCAAATTGAAGTATTTGGACGTCCTACTAATATTGAAATTAGCTATAGTGGTTTAAAGGCAGCAGAATAACAAAATTATGGCCATCTTTACTGATTGGTTATCTGAACATTTATCTAAAATCATCAAGCAATTATCAAATGATTATGTAAATGATTTAGAAATACAACAGAACAAAATAATTATTGATTACAGTAAAAATCCTAAATTTGGTAACTTCACCACCAATTGAATATTAACTTTAGGTATTGATAATCAAAAAGCATTAAATTTTGCTGAATATATTGCAAGTAATGCTAAACATAAATATCTATCTAAAATTGAGGCTGTAAAACCAGGTTTTTTAAATTTCAGTTTATCACCACTTGCAACTAAGAAAATTCTAAATGAAATTTTAACTAAGAAAAATAAATATGGTAATGATAAACAAAAAAGAAAAATTATAGAAATTGAATTTGTTAGTGCCAATCCAACTGGTTTATTACATATAGGTCATGCACGAAATGCAGCTATTGGTGACAGTTTAGCAAGAATTTTAGAATCACAAGGACACAAAATAATTCGTGAATATTACATTAATGATGCTGGAAACCAAATTGACAAATTAGCATTAAGTGTTCTCATAAGATATAAAGAATTATTTGGTATTAATGACAAACTGCCTGAAGACTCTTATCATGGAGAAGAAGTTGTTGATTTAGCTAAACTTATTAGAGAAAAATATAATGATAAATTTCTTAATTTAAATCATGATAACAATAAGATCATTACTAGTAATACTGAGAACAGAAAAGCTTACAATTTAATTAAAAAAGTATCAAAATCTTATATGTTAAATTGCATCAAAAAAAGTTTAAATAATTTTGGTGTAAAATTTGATATTTGGTTTTCTGAATCCTATCTTTATAAGCATCATTTAATTGAAAATGTTTTAAAAATATTAAAGCCATATACTTACGTCAAAGATAAAGCATTATGATTAGCAACTAATAAAAGAGGTGATGACAAAGACAGAGTACTTATCAAATCAGATAAGTCTTATACATATTTTTTACCTGATATTGCATATCATGTTATAAAAATGTCTCATAATTATCATACCTTGTTTAATGTTTGGGGAGCAGATCATAAAAGTTATGTAAATAGAATGAAGATTGCTTTGGATTTTTGTGGTTTTGACTCTAATAAAATTAAATTTATTATCATGCAAATGGTAAGACTTACTAAAGATGGCAAAGAATTTAAAATGTCAAAAAGATCAGGACAATCTTTAACATTAAATGATTTACTAAATAGTATTGGTAAAGATGCTGCTAGATGATATATGGTAAGTCAGCCAAGTGAAAGTCATTTAGAAATTGATGTTGATAAAGCACAATCCAAAGACAATAACAATTCTTTATATTATGTTCTATATGCACATGCTCGTTGTCATCAGATTTTTAAAAAAACCAATTGTAAAATAGCTAAAAATTTTAAAGATTTAACTAGCAATGAAGAAATAGAAATTATAAGCTTGCTTGCTTATTATCCTAACACACTTCGAACCATTACAACAAATTATTCCATTAATATTCTAACAGTCTATTTAACTAATTTAGCAAGATTATTCCATTCTTACTATGCTAAAGTACAAATTATTGATAAAAATAACCACAATTTAACTAGCCAAAGATTGGCTATTGTTAAAGCAACTCAACAAGTATTAAGTAATGGTCTTAAATTATTGGGAATTGACCCTGTTGAAAAGATGTAATATAACTATAATATAGTAGCTATTACAATATTGTTGGCTAATTGTGTCAGGGTAGAAATA
>CAZIEX010000008.1:0-20034 GCA_964538585.1 uncultured Mycoplasmatales bacterium
AAGCATAAAACCAATTGTTAACAACATTGGTTTTAGTGGTTTTCCTCTAAAATAGCGAAAAAATAAGCATATTGCCTTGCTTTAGTTATTTTAACAATTTTATTTTTTTATTTATTTAAAAAAATTATTCACCAAATTGTTCAAAGGCAAGCTGAGAATATGGGTCAGTTTGCTTTTGGGCAGAACGTAACAAATTTAAATTAGGTTCTTTTTTATATTCTTCACTTTGGTTAGTTTTAATATTTTTAGCAAGTATTTTTAAACTATTTTCAGTAACACCAATAAAATAAATTGGTTGTGAAGCAATTTTTACAACATATCTTTGAATTTTTCCATTTAATATTTGTTGATTTAATAAATCAGCATCAAGCTGTTCATCAAACAAAAGTATTATTCCATTTTTGGAAGCTAAACTTACTTTTTTAGCATTGATGAAGACATTAAATTCTTGAATATCAGACATTTTTTTGATCTCATCAAATATTTTCTTAGCTTTATCTATTGCTTCATGTGAACGATTATTAGCAATTTGAAACATTATCTTGTCTATATCAATTTTTGAATTATTTTTTATAGTTTTCTCTTCTAGTGGTTCAGAAACTTTTTCAATTTTGTGAATATGAACATCAGTGATTGTAAAAAATTGATTTAAATCAATTTTTTTATCATCATCTTGTTTGTTTTCTTTTTTGTTGATTTTAATTTTCTTCTCTTGTTCTAATTTAGGTTTTTCATTACTTGTTTCATTTAAATTCAATTGATTCATTATATTAAACAACATAATTTCAAATACATATCGAGGATTGTCAGCTAATTTTATTTGGTTAAAATAGTTTTGACATATATCAATAATTTTAATCGCCTGTTCTTGTTCAATATCTAATTGTCCAACAAAATCACTATTTAGAATTTTTAGCAATGATAAATCCTGCGTTTTTTGATAAACAATAGTGTCTAAGAAAATGTTCGCAAGATCACTAGCAAGTAATGCAAAATTAACTCCTTTTTGTTCATTTTCATCAAGAAAATTTAATACATTTCTTAAATCTCTACTAATTAAACAATTAATAAGATCTATTTTTTTCTGGATATTAATTAATCCAAATAATTCATCAATTGTTTCAGCATTTATGTTGTTATTGGAAAATAAAGCTGCTTGTTCTAAAAGTGACAATAAATCACGTGCTGAACCCTCAGCAAGAGAAATAAGACTATTGATAGCAGCATTATCAATTTTTATATTTTTCTCGGCGCATACTTTGTTAATTAATGACTTTAACTGATTGTTAGTTAAACGATGAAATTCAAAACATTGACAACGTGAAACAATTGTTGTAGGAATTTTATGAATTTCAGTAGTAGCAAAGATGAAAACTACATATTCATTGGGCTCTTCAAGCGTTTTTAATAGTGCATTCCATGCACTATTACTTAACATATGTGCTTCATCAATAATGTAAACTTTGTATCTTAAATTATTTGGTAAAAATTTAACAGTGTCCAAAATACTTCTTATATCATCTACACCATTATTTGAAGCAGCGTCAAGCTCAAGAATGTCAGTTGTGTTATGAGAATTGATTGTCTGACAATTCTCGCACTTATTGCAAATATCATTTTTAAAATTTGAACAATTAATTGCTTTTGAAAAAATTTTGGCAATTGTTGTTTTACCAATTCCTTTTGGTCCTGCGAATATATAAGCATGACCTACAAGGTGATTTTTAATTGAATTTTTCAATGTTTTGATAACAACATCTTGATTTAAAACATCATCAAAACATTGAGGACGGTATAACTGGTACAAAGACATATTCACATTATATATACAAATTAACAACTATTATTGTAAAATATAAGAAATGATGAAAAAAAATAGAATTTATATTTTTGATAAATATGCAGTATGAAATTTAATTTTTGCAATTGTTGCAATTTTAACTTTCATATTTGCTATGTGTTATGTTGGTTTATATAATAAAGACAAAACATTTATTGAACAATTTGGTGGAACTTGGTTCTATATGACATTGGGTTTTGGTTGCAGTATGCTAATGGTTTTATTTATTGTTAATCTTTACTATTCGATAAAAAAACTAATTTTAGCTTCAAGACAAGATTCAACAAAAAGCAAAGTGTTTTATTCATTGGGAATTATCATTCCATTCATTGGAATGGCATATGATTTAATTGACCGAAAAACATTAATTCAAATTTCTAATAAATTAGAAGGTAAACAATATCATTAATTCAATAAATGAACTTGAATTAAATTTAAGCAATAAAAATATATCAAAAGTTTTAATGGTAATGGATTTTTCTAATGATATTGAATATGTTCCTGATGAATTTAAAACATTAATTAGATGATTCAATAAAAGAGATGTTTTAATTGATTATTTTATTATTGAAAATAATAAAAAATTAAGATTTACTAGAAAAAATTATGATATTTTTTTCCTTTATGGTAATTCTCAAACATTCTTTGCTTATTCTTATTTGTTCCCAATTGACAAAACATATGCATTTAATTTCAAAAGAAATTGTTTATCAAGCTTAAATAATTTGCAATTAGATAGTAAATCTAAGCTTGTTAGTAATAATCAAAATTTTGCTGTTGATTTTTATAGAACAAAAAAAGTTTCAAATTATTCTCAAGAGGAAATTGGATTAGTTTGTTATATGTTTTATTGTTCTCTGCTTTGAAATAATAAGACAATTTTGAATCAATTAGAAAAATTAAGTAAACCATATTGAGGTTTATTGACCAAAAACCATTTTTTTAAACATGCAAGTTATAATGGTGTAGATTTTATTCAATTACAGCAAACATTTTATGCTATAGCTAAAAAACACCAAAATCCTTCTATTATCAATTTAGTACATAGAAAAGCAAAAGTATGAAATGATTTTATTTTAGTTTTTAGTTGTTTTATCCATTCAATACTTAAAAATGAAAACATTAATAAACTAGTTCAAAAATTTCATCTTAGTGAAGAATTTATTAAGCACACTCTAAAATTTTGAGAAAAACAAATGGATTTATCATGTATGAAAACAATCAAATTATTTTCCAAAAATAATTTTGAACAAAATTTAATGAATACACTTTTAAAAGGAGAAAAGTAATATGTTAAAAGAGTTAGAAAGCAAAAAGAAAAAAGTAGCAAAACCTATTTTTATTACAAGAAAATTTTTTATGTATCTTTTTATCATTGTTGGTTTGTTTACTTTGCTACTTCCAAGTTTGATCTTTGCTACTATGATGACTCAATATTTACCTGATTCATCACTAAGATTAGCAGTGGATGATACTAGAATCGATGAAAATAAATCAACACATAGTGGTGTTACTGTTGGTGAAACTTATTCTGCACTAACTTATAACACAGGTTACAATGGTTATAACCAAGATATGCATTTCTTTATGGATGGTGATGGGCAATTTTTCTTCAACGGTCAAGGAACTGCAGAATCAAAAGATGCAGTGCTTTCTTCTTTAAATGGAATTGATCGAATTTTAACTGCTAATCACGATTCAACAGTATTTGTGGATAGTTGAGATGACGCCCCAACATATTTACTAAGAGGAAGCCATGCATATATGACTACTTACAATGATGATGGATCATGAAAAGAAGATTTAGAGATTACTAATCTTGATGATTTAGATCTAAATGATGGTACTTTTGATTTTGTCGCTTTGCAAGAACAAGATCGTGATTCTACTAGATCTAAATATGTAGATGAATATAGCACTTTAAGAGATATGAAAATTTCTACAGATGCTTCAGTAACTGATCCTAATCAAGACAAATCTGTTACTACAACTATAAGTGATATGTATGATTCCATTTTTGCATATAATTTTGCAGTACCATTTATCCCAGCTCCTCTTGCAGATATGCATGGGCAAGTTTTAGGTGGAGAAACAACATTATCTAAATTTACAATTTTAAACGATGATGAAAACTATCCAACACGTGAATCATTAGCTAATATTACTAGTTTCCCATTAAACTTATTTGAATTAAAACGATGTGCTACAATTACTCGTTATGATGTTTTAGATAGTTCTGGTGAATCGACTGGAAAACAATTTGTGTTTATTAATTGCCATTTTGCTAATTATGATAAATCTGGAGTTATTCGTCGTAAACAATTGCTCCAAGTTAATGATTTATTTGAAAGTGAAATTGCAAAAGGTAATTATGTTGTTTTAGGAGCTGATTGAAATCAAACACTACCAGGATGCTATGGCTATGAAGGTAGTGACATATACGGAGTAGATGGAGAAACTGAAGACCCAGATGATCCAGCTATTGCTCCTTGAGATTACAATGATTTCAATTATAGTGGGTCTAATGCAAAAAATCCAGATGTATATAATGATTTTGAATATTATCCACAATACATTTCTGGAGAATCATACAAAAAAGGTGATGTAGTTTCTTACTATAGCGAAAATGATCCAACTAACAAACCACTTGATGGATTACAATACTATATGACTAACTACCAAACTCATAATTACCAAGCATTAGTTGATAACCCAACTGAAGCTCCAATTGTGTATGATACAGAATCTGGAACTTATAAAAAATCTAACCAATGAAGATATTATCTTCAAAGTGACTATCAGAATGTTTCATTATCGAAAAAAGTTCGTGAAGAATTACTTCCAGTTAGTACTGATACTAGCGATTCAAGAGCAACACTATACACAATCCATGCTATTCCAACTTTAAGAAATGCTGGCATTCAATATCGTAATGAATCAAAAATGGCTCATGATTTAGGTAGTGATTATACTGGGGGCCATTCATATAAAAGTACAATTGATGGCTTTTTAGTATCAAATAATATTCATGTTAATTTTACTTTTGGTTTTGATACTAATTTTAAATATTCAGACCACAATCCTGTTGGTATTTCATTTTATTTAATTCCTGAAGAGTAATTTTGACCTACAAAAATATATAATTTCTAATTATTATTTATAATTAGAGTAATTTTATATATCTTGAGGAGAAAAAATGTTATTAAATAATTTATTTAAAAAATCAACAAAAATTAAAGAAATTCATGCTTATGAAGTTCTTGACTCTCGTGGTTTTCCTACAGTTGCTTGTGTAGTTACATTATGTAGTGGAATTAGCGGTAAATCTATGGTTCCTTCTGGAGCCTCTACTGGTGAAAGAGAAGCTTTAGAAATGCGTGATGGAGACAAAAAACGTTTTAATGGTAAAGGTGTACTTAATGCTATTAATAATGTAAATACCATTATTGCTCCAGCAATTATTGGAATGCAAGCTGATCATCAAGTTGAAATTGATAAAGCAATGATTAAATTAGATAACACTGAAAATAAATCTAAACTTGGAGCAAATGCTATTTTATCTGTTAGTTTAGCAATTGCTCATGCTGCTGCTAAAGCTTATAACAAACCATTATACCGCTACATTCGTGAGAATATTGTTGGTGATACTAATACTATCTATAACATGCCTGTACCAATGTTAAATGTGATTAATGGTGGTGCTCATGCTGATAATACAATTGATTTCCAAGAATTTATGTTCATGCCTATTGGAGCTAAAACAATTCGTAATGCTTGTCAAATTGCTAGTGAATGCTTTCATGCATTACAAAAAATTTTAAAAGATAAGAAGCAGTCAACTGGGAAAGGTGATGAAGGTGGATTTGCTCCTGACTTAAAAAATGCAGATGAAGCATTAACATTAATGGTTGAAGCCATTAAAGCTGCTGGATACCGCCCAGGAGTGGATAAGGATGTTGCTATTGCTCTAGATGTTGCTGCTAGTGAATTGTATGATGATGATTTAAATAAATATGTATTCAAAAAAGCATTAAAAGCTAATGATATTTCTCGTCAAGATGGAGTTAAAACAACTGAACAAATGGTAAATTATTTAGAAAGCTTAGTAAAAAAATACCCAATTATTTCAATTGAAGACGGGCTTAGTGAAAATGATTGAGACGGATTTAATCTATTGACTAAGAAAATTGGGAATAATGTTCAAATTGTTGGTGATGACTTATTTTGCACAAATCCAAAAATTTTAGAAAAAGGAATTGAAAAAAGAATTGCTAATGCAATTTTAATTAAACTTAACCAAATTGGAACATTAACTGAAACTATCCAAGCAATTTTATTGGCTAAAAAAGCTGGTTGATGTGCTGTAGTATCACATCGCTCTGGTGAAACTGAAGATACTACAATTGCTGATTTAGCAGTTGCATTAGGAACCGGTCAAATAAAAACAGGCTCTATGTCACGTAGTGAACGTATTTGCAAATACAATAGGTTAATGGAAATTGAAGATGAATTATCACTTCATGCTCAATACCAAGGTGTTAATACTTTTATTAATTTAAAAAAGAAGGATTAAAAATGATTAAAAAAATTGCCATTTTAGCTTCTGGTGGTAATGCTCCAGCAATGAACAATGCAGTGATTACCCTAGTTCGAAAGGCTAAATTTTATGAATTGGATGTTGACTTAATACATGATGGTTATTTGGGTTTGGTTAATGATAGATTTTATAAGCCTGATTTGCCTTCACTTACTTTATTTTATGCTAATGGCAATGTTTTAATTGGGACATCTCGATTTATTGACTTTCCTAAGAAGGAAAACTTACAAAAAGCAGTTGAAAATTTAAAAAAGCATCAAATTGATTGCTTATTTGTGATTGGTGGGGATGGTTCATATCATGGAGCACTAGAATTAGCAAAATTAGGTATTCATGTAATTTGTTTACCTGGAACTATTGATAATGATATTCGAGGAACAGAACAAACAATTGGCTTTTCTACTGCTCTTAAAGCTATAGTTAATGGTATTGATAATTTAAGAGATTCTTTTGATTCACATTCTGGTGTATGCTTAGTTGAAGTTATGGGTCGAAGATACCCTGATTTAACTATATATGCTGCTATTGCTTCTGAAGCTGAAGCTGTAATTACTGCAAATAATCCATTAACTGCCGAGCAAATAGCACAAATTGCTAACGACACTTATAAAAGAGGACATAAATCTTGTATTGTTGTTATTAGCGAAAAAGTATATGGTCAAAATGGACTACCAACTTTAGAAGAATTAACAAAGGAAGTAGGTACTTTATTAAAAGGAAGAATGGTACGTAATGATGTTTTGGGCTATGTACAACGTGGTGGAATCCCAACTGCTGAAGATCGTATTCTTGCCGTACGTTTAGCATCATATGCTTTAGATACTGCAATTAACTCCAATACTAATTCATGTATTGCTTGAGTAAATAATGAACCTATTGCTCAGCCTTTGGAAGAAGTATTAAAATCACGAAAGAAACCAATCAATGAATCAATTTTACAACTATACTTAAAATATAATCGTTTATAATTATGGAACAATTAATCAAAACTTATTTTAAAAGAACTAAAATAGTGGCTACTTTGGGCCCATCAATCACTCAAAAGATTTTTACTTGAGATCAATTTAACGATCCTAAAAATCAGGAATTAGTCAAAAAAGCATATGAAAACATGGAAGAAATTATTAAAGCCGGTGTTAATTGTGTCCGTTTAAATTTCTCTCATGGTGATTATGAAGAACAACTAATTCGAATCAAAATTGTTCGTGATGTTGCAAAAAAATTAAATCGCAATATTGCCATTATGCTTGACACTAAAGGACCAGAAATCCGTGTAAGTAGTTATGTTGATAAAAAAATTGAAATAAAAGCTGATTCTCAAGTTGATATTTACACTATTAAAACTATTGCTGGTGATGCTAAATCATTTAGTGTAACTGATTCTACTGGAACCTATAATATGGCAAATGATGTTAAAAAAGGGTCAATTATTTTGGTAGATGATGGAAAATTAGAACTATATGCTGATGAAATTGATCCAAGTTCAGGTATAATTCGTACAGTTGCTCTTAATACTCATACAATTACAAATAAAAAGCGAATTAATTTACCTGGTTCTAACTATACATTACCTTTTTTATCAGAAAAAGACAAGAAAGATATCTTATTTGCTTGTGATAACAATTTGGATTACATTGCTACTTCTTTCACAAACAGTAAAGCTAATATTGATGAAGTGAGAGAAATACTAAGAAAACAAAATAATTTTAACATCAAAATTATCGCAAAAATTGAAACTGGAAATGGTATTGAGAATTTGGATGATATTATTGAAGCAAGTGATGGTATCATGGTAGCTAGAGGTGATTTAGCACTTGAAATTCCATATTATGATGTCCCATATTGGCAAAAACAAATGATTAGAAAATGTCGATATGCTGGGAAACCATGTATTGTTGCTACTCAAATGCTTGATAGTTTGGAACGTAATATTCAACCTACGCGTGCTGAAGTTACTGATGTATTCTTTGCTGTAGAAAGGGGGGCAGATGCAACTATGCTTTCTGGTGAATCTGCTCAAGGACAATTCCCAATAAATGCTGTAGAAACTATGGCAAATATTGATGTTAAATCAGAATTGTTATTTGATTACGATCGGGCAATAAATGTATATTTTAAAAAGACAAAATTTCCTAAATACATTAAACAAATTGCAAAGAAAATTGCTAATGAATTAAAACCAATAGGAGAACAAATTAATCCAAGTTTTAAATACAATTTTCTTGTTCTTTTTAGTGATGATAAGCAACTAGTTAGAGCAATTAGTAACATCCGACCAGCTGCAACTATTATTTTAATAACCTCTGAAAAGGAATTAATTAATGAATTTGCTATCAATTATGCTATACAAACTTGATATGTAGAAAACTTAAATGATGCCAAAGAAAAATATCAGCAAGTTGCTACAAAAGTTATTAGATCACTTAATCATGAAAATGTAAAAGCTATTGCTTTTTTTAATAAATCATTTCATAAATTAGTTATTTAAAAAAATGTCTAAAACAAATAAAAAATTTGGTTCTAATCAAGGACTATTAACTTTAAAACAGAAAAAAATTTCCTTTTTTTCTGCTATTTTACTTGTTGCTGGTTCTTCAATTGGTGCTGGAATTTTTTTAAAAAACGGTGAAATACTTAATAATGTTCAAGGTAGTATCATATTATCACTATTTTCTTGAATTGTTGCTATCATTGCTGTAATTTGCATGGGAGTATCATTAATTGAAGTTTCTTCAGTAAATACGGAAAATAATGGTGGAGTTATTGGTTGGTCCAAAATTTTCACTAATCCTTATATTTTCAAAGCTTCTAAAAATTTTATGGTATACATTTATTTACCAATAAATTTCTTTATTATGCCATATTATGCAGTAATGACAATTCAAGATGCATTTGGCTGACAGACACATTGATGAGTTGTTTTTTTAATAGCATTTGCTATAGCTTTATGATTTTTATTTAGTAGTGGTTTATTTGCTAAAGTTGGTGATATTCAAAATAAAATAATCACAAGCGTTAAATTTCTACCTTTATTATTTGCTATTTTAGTCGGATTTATATTAGTAATAGCTGGACAATCTCAAGTTGGTAGTGGTTCCAATCCACATTGATGAATAAGCAATGATTTTAAATCAGAGCATTCTTTAATGTCTACAATTTTTCCTTTAACTGGAATTTTGGCTTCTATTCCAACAATAATCTTTACTTTTGATGGCTTTTATTCTGTATGTGGTATTGAAACTGAAATGCAACATCCAGAAAAAACTGGTAAAGCAATAGTAATTGGTTTATTAATTGTTGCAATTATTGATATTTTTGTTTCTGTTTCATTATTGATTGGTAGTTCTAGTGGAAAAATTAATACTATTTATTGATTCACTTCTTCTTCTGGTACTGCACATTGCCATTGGGTAATTACAATTGTTCAGCTTTTTATTGCCATTGGAGTTTTAGGTATTACTAATGGTTTTTCATTGATGACAACAAGATTTTATGAATATTTAATTAAAAATGATGAATTGTGATCCCCAAATAGATTCAAATCTCAACTAAATCCTTCAAATCCTAAAGTGGGATGTATCTGGACTTTTGCAATATCAGTTCCTATATTTATAATTTTTACACTAATTGGAGCTTTTGGATATAGTGATACTAGTAATTATGCTGCAACAACTATGATTAGTGTTTCTGGTAATTTTATTGGTTATGGTTATGATATTGGCACAAGCACTTCATTATCTACTTTATATTCATTTTGTGACATAATAGCTAATTGAACATCAATTTTAATTTTTATGTGTATTGTTGGTTCATTAATTGGATGTCTTATTAAAAGGAATAATAACAGCATTAAAACAAAACATATAAAAGGTTTTGTACCGTGTGCAATAATTTCATCTGTGATTATTTCATTGGGTGTATTATTTATTGTTATTTCAACTATTGGAAATATTCCAATTGTTAGTTCTTGATATAAAGATATTGGTCAAGAAATTGATGGATCTATTTACACATACAGCTCTTGACTTAATAGCTTAATAGGTGCTATAATGATGCTTTGTTTATTAATTGTCTTTGTTGGTATAAGCTTTATTCCTGGAATAGTTGCAATTAGACAAGAGAATAATAAATTAAAATACAAAAAACAAACTTAATAATGATTTTTGATTAATAAGTTAATAGCTACGCAAGAATCATTGAATGAATTTGGTAATCATTTCATTA
Organism: uncultured Mycoplasmatales bacterium; assembly: GCA_964538585.1. Taxonomy (GTDB): domain Bacteria; phylum Bacillota_I; class Bacilli_A; order Mycoplasmatales; family Mycoplasmoidaceae; genus Malacoplasma_A. Next base: position 10,662 of record CAZIEX010000008.1, read on the forward strand.
GCACATCTTGTAGCTGAAAAATTATTGTCAATTCTTTTTTTATTAAAAAGACATTATTTTCATATTTTTTACTATTTGTTAAATTGTTAATAATTTTTTTATCAATTTTTGAAATCAAAGAATCAATAAAAAATAATTGAATTAATAACAAGATAAAAAATTCACTGGTTTTTTGTCTTTGTTTGTCATGCTTGATGTAGTTATCAATTTGTTTAACAAAAATGTCAAATATTTTATGAGTTATTGAATTAAATTCATTTTCGTTATAAGAATTGTTTTTTATATTTATTCATTGTTTGCTTAATGCAGTATCATTTAAATTCTTAATAGTTTCTTCAATTGTTGAAAGAAGTTTTGCCTTATTTATAGTATTCTTATGATTCGTTGCATAAATATGTTTGTAAAAATAGATTAAGTATGCAAAAAAAATAATTAATTCATTTTTATATGAAATATCTTTAAAATCGACATTATGATGTAGTCAATTTTTATTTTTTTGAAGATTTATGAAGATTTTTAAATTATTTTTCATCTTTTTTTTGACTATTAATTTTTTCAAGCTCTTCTTTTATGAATAATAGTAACCCTTTAACTTGTGAATAATTCATACGACTAGGACCAACAACAGAAATTTGCTTATTTGTATTGTTGGTTTTTATAGTTGTAGAAGCAATTGTTATATCTTTAACACCAACATTATTATTGAAAGTTATTTGGTTATTTCCTGCTTGCTCTTGTGTATAAGCAATATGTTTTCAAACCGATGTATTCTCCAATAAATTTAATACTTCATGAAGCTTTTCTACATTTTGAAATTCAGGTTGCAAAGCAAGATTTTTAATTCCATAAATGCTTGTTTGTTGTGTAGGTTTGTTATAATCAAAAATCTTTTCAATGATTTGTCTAATACAAAATTCATATTGGTGAACAGACTTGCGGATTATTTCTTTAATTGTTTCTAATTTATCAGTTATTTCAATTAATTTTGTATCAATCAATCTATCATTAAAGATTCTTACGCAAATAATAACATCATCTAATTGTCTTTTGTTTGATAATTCAATAGTATTCTTAATTACTTCCCCATTGGAAGCAATTAACAATATTAACACTTGTTGTTCATTTATAGAAACTAAATCGAATCTTTTTAATGTGGCATTATCGTTTTGTGAATGAATAACTGTTGGTAATTTTAAAATTTCCTCAATTAAAGAAGCACTCTCATCAATGATAGTATCAATTGATAAATCTCGTTTTTCAAGGATAATCCTTAGCTTATTCTTAATATCTAAAGATAGTTCAGGTTTAAGAATGTTTAATTCATAATATTTATAACATTTGGAAGTAGGAACACGCCCACTTGAAGTATGAGTTTTTTCTAAAAAACCCATTTTTTCTAATGTATTTAATTCATTTCTGATAGTTTGTGGCGATAAATTATGGATGAATTTTTCCACAATTAATTTACTTGACACAGGTGTAGCACTAAATGTGTATTCATCTACAATTATTTTTATCAGTAGAATTTGTCTTTTAGTTAGTTTATTGTTCATAGTATGGTTAGTTAGTAAAATCCTTCAAACAATTATCTATTGGTAAGTTACCAGATTCTTTGCATGTGAAAAAATCATCTATAAAAGTATTATTGTCAAATGTAAGTGTTATATTGTTATATGTAATTGAATTACCGAAATTTGTATAAAATGGTGAAAAACAAGAAACAAAACGTTTGCTTTGAATTACCCCCCCTCAATATATTCCAGTTGCATAATATGAATCAGAATCATTTACATCATCTGCATAGATTATCAAACTACCACTTGCTCCCCCACCAAATGATAATGTCATATCATTTTGTACTGAATAATAATCATTATTTAAAGCAGTGTAAACATTTGATAACTGGCCTTTGTTTCCTAACATATAATATTTATTATTATCTCCAACATACATTTCTACAGCACTTGTTTGAAAAAGATCAGTTGAATAGAAATATTTAATACCTATATTATTAAAAATTTGATATTGAAATTTATATGTACTATCATTATATATTGAATCACCATTGAAATTATTTAATGGATAACCCCCTCCATAAAAACACACATTTTCTGAACTATTGTTTATTTTTTCATTAATTTTTTGATAAGAATATTCTGATGAATCTGTTGATAAAAATTTTAAAACATAATTACTATTTTTACTTGCATAATCATTCAAATCATCAAGTCTATTTTTTAGTTCTTGCCCATTTGCTAATTCAACTGCATCAGAAAAATCTAATTTTACTATTTCAAGGTCAAGAAAATTGTAGTAAGTGTTTTTTTGATGTTGAAAACTTGTTTCAAATTTCAAGTATTCAGTATATAAAGCTTCAAAATTGTCGTTATTACTTGTTTGGTTGGTGTATGAAGATAGTAGATGTAATTGACTAGAACAAGCAGAATTTGAATATATAAGATCAGTTATTGATTCATTAATTCTTGTGCTATCACCATTAATTTCATCATCAGTTTGGTAAGCATATCCAACATATGCATTAGAATAATTTGCAATAAATTGAGTAATAGCAGATGCAACATGAAAATTAGTTAATGCATAATATGAATAATTATCATTTGCTTCTTCACTAGGAATGTGATAAAGCAATCAACATGTACCATAGGACATACTATAATAACCAGAACCCGGATTAACTTCAGCTGCACCAACTAATGAAAATGTTCTTTCATTTATGTATTTGTGAACATTAGTTAGTATGCTTACATTGGCTTTATTAGAAGAAGAACATGAAGTAATAAGTGGTGTTAAAATAACACTAGAAACTAATATTGAACAAAAAGAAAGTAGTCTTTTTTTCATATTACTATTATTATATTAATGGGTGTATTAGATTTATACACTTATTTATAAATCTAGATTTTTTAGTATTAAAACTTTTGATGTCATTTTTGGTGATTTTAATTGATTTTGATAAATCATTTTTAAATGCATTTTTATTCATTTCATTTGCAAATTGTTTATTCTTGATGATTAATGAATTTTCAAAATTAATCCATAATGAACGATAATCAAGATTATAGCTTCCAGTTAAAACATACTCATTATCAATGATCATATATTTCGAATGAATGAAACCATTGTATTCATAAATAGAGCATCCAGCATTATTCAATTCACCATATGATGAACGATTGGTAGTAATAACAAATTTTTTATCATCACTTAATCTTGGAAAAATTAATTCAACATTAATACCTCTTAATCCAGCATTAATAATTGTATTAAAGACTTCATTACTAGGGTAAAAATAAGGAGTAACAATTTTAACTGTTTTTTGAGCTTGATTTATTAGTTGAATGATTGTTTGTTCAATTAATTTTTTTTCATAATCAGGAGCAGATCTAATAAATTGCATTTCACATTTAAAGTTATGTTTATTTTTTGGAAAATTAATTGATTTACATAAATTCTTATTTACTATTTTTTTGTTTTTCGAATATTTAGATACATAGTTAGAAAAATTAATTCAACCATGAATAAAATTGATACTCATACTATTTACTATTTCTCCACTAACAATAAAATTTAAATCATGTCAGAAATTTTTCCTTTTAGAGATACTTAAATATTCATCGCTTAAGTTGCTTCCGCCATATAAGCATTCATTATTATCAATAATAATTGCTTTTTGATGTGAGCGATAATTTGTAAGACTCTTGAACATATTTAATCCTTTTGGATTAAATATAGCAACATGAACACCTGATTTTTTTAGTTGTTTAATGATTGATTTATAAGGTTTTTGATAGCTTCCAACTCAATCATACATAAAGAATATTGATACGCCTTCTTTTGCTTTTTTAATAAGTTCAGTTGCAATGGTTCTCAATCAAATACCATCATTGATAATATATGTTTGAATATAGATTGTTTTTTTAGCTTTTCTAATTAGTTCAATGGAAATATCATACATTTTAGGCAAATGTTGAATTATTTCGATTTTATTATTTATATATACAGGACTATAAGATAATGATAAATTGTATGCAAAAATATGATCTAATTTTTTATTATCATAAAGTTTTCTAGTATAAGTGTAATCTTCTTTTTTACTACAAACAATTCATGACTTATGAAATGAATCGATATTTTTCATTGTGAATGGTTGTGTTCCAAAAATCATAAAAGCAATGCAACCAATTAAAGGTAAAACACATACAAAAAAGATTCAACAAAGTTTAATATTTGTATTTCTTTTGCTATTGATTATTCACAATGAAAAGATAATGTCTAATAAAAAAATGGTAATTGCAACAAATGCAATAATAATTGCAGTATGAACATAGACTAAAAGTAATACAACAACAGTTAAAAAAGCACATAATATTAGTGCTAAAATAACCGAGCCATAAATACGAAGCTTATTCATATTTTTTATATTTTACCTTAGAAAAATAAAAAAAAGCAACATAGTTGCTTTTTTATAATAATATTATTTTAAAATTTCAGAATAAATTTCGGGATAAGTTTTTACTAGATGAAATTTAATTTTTTCTCTAACTTCAATTGGAATATCCTTTAAAAATCTTTCATCATCTATTGGTAGGAAAATTTCGTTTATTCCCCCTCTAAATGCAGAAATTACTTTTTCTTTTACTCCACCAATGATTAAAACTCGACCTCTTAATGTAATTTCACCTGTCATTGCAATGTTTGCAGGTATAGAACGATCAGAAAGACTTGAAATAATTGCAGTAGTTAAAGTAACTCCTGCACTAGGACCATCTTTAGGAATACCACCTTGAGGAACATGAATATGAATATCACTATTTTTGAAATCAAATTTTTCTAAGCCAAACTTTTGAGCATTTGCTTTAACATAACCCAATGCTACATTAGCTGATTCTTTCATTGTTTCTTTTAGATTACCAGTAATAATAATTTCACCTTTACCTGGGAAGTGTGTTACTTCTATGGGAAGTAAATCACCTCCAGCTGCAGTATAAGCCATACCATTTACAACACCTGGAATATTCACTTTTTCACGTGAGTTATATTCATAAATTTCTTTATCTAAATATTCTCTTACTTTATCAATATCAATAGTTTGAGTTTTGATCTCATTGTGTAGTAATTTAACAATAAATTTTCTAGCAATTTTATTTAGTAATCGTTCTAGTTCTCGAACTCCCGCTTCTTTTGTATATCGATTGATAATGAAAGAAATAGCATCATCAGTGAATTTTAGATCATCACTATTTAGCGAACATTGGGCAAGAATTTTTGGAATTTGATATTTCTTAGCAATTTCTAGTTTTTCTTTTTCAGTATATGATGTTAGTTCAATAATTTCTAATCGGTCATATAATGGTTCAGGAATTTGCTCTGCATAATTAGCTGTAGCAATAAATAAAACATTTGATAGATCATATGGTTCTTCAATATAATTATCGACAAAACGGTTGTTTTGTTCTGGATCTAATACTTCTAATAATGCACTCGCTGGATCACCATGGGCATTGTCGCTAGTCATTTTATCTAATTCATCAAGAAGGAACAAAGGATTAGTAACTTCAGCTTTTTTCATACCTTTAATTATTCTTCCAGGCATTGAACCTAAATAAGTACGACGATGGCCACGTATTTCTGATTCATCATGAACACCACCCAAAGAAATTTGGACAAATTTCTTATCTAAAGCATCAGCAATAGATTTTGCTAAAGTAGATTTTCCAACTCCAGGAGGACCGACAAGACAAATGATAGGTGATTTAGATTTAGGTGATCTGGTCTTAACAGCAAGATATTCAATAATTCTTTCTTTAACTTTTTCAAGTCCATAATGTGTTTTGTTTAAAAAGGTTTCAACTTTTTGGATATCTGAGTTATCTTTAGTTTGTTGTCAATATGGTAGAGAAATTAACCATTCAACATATGTTCTAGTGATTGAATTTTCTTGAGGATTAATTGAGGACTCCATTCTTCCTATTTCTTCTAAAGCGCGTTTTTTAATTGCATCAGGATAAGGGTTTGATTCAACTTTTTTTCTTAATGTTTTGATATCATTTTCATTTGAAGATATTTCACCTAGCTGATCTTTAATAACACCTAATTTTTGTCTTAAATAAAATTCTCTTTGTTGTTTTGATAAATCACCATTTATCTTTTTTAGAATTTCAGCATCTATTTCTTTTGATTTTTTTTCATCCATGAAATATTTACTTACAAGAGTGACAATATTACTTAAGTCAGATTGTGAAATTATTTCTTGAGCATCTTGCAATGGAATTGTATCACGAGAATGAGCAGCAGCAAAAACTAATTTGCATAAATTAGAAACAGTTGGTTTTAAATTTTCAACTTTCAAATTAGCTATTTTTAAAATTTCTTCACCTAAATGATTTTCTTGGATAAATGATAAAAGTAAATTAAAACGATCTTTTAAAATTTTCTGATCAAGTTTATTAAATTTAAGTACTTTGTAATCAGAATAAAATGCTGCATTAGGCGCTGAACTTAATACAGTGAGATTAGAAATAGAAACTCTTTCCATTCCCTTTAAAACAACTAAATAATCATCTTCACTATTTTTAGTAATACCAATGATTTTACACAAAACACCAATGTTATATATATCATTGATTGAATTAGGGTTTTCAAGTTCTGGTTTGATTTGTGATACAACAATAATTTCTTTATCGAATTTTTCTATTGCATCTTTTATTGCAGAAATAGATCGGTTTCGTCCAATGCTGATAGATTTTTCAGTTGTTGGATATGTTATTATACCACGTGTAATAAGAATAGGTTTTTGCATAGAGCCTCCTTAATAGTCTATTAGCACATTATACATTAGAGTGCTAATTTTTTAAATTATTTTTAGTTTTATTTAAAACTATTAAGTTTTGTTGGAGCATTAATATCTTTAGATCCACCTTGTGAAAAGTTTTTTGAGCCACCACCAACACCTAGTAAAATTTTGTTTATTTGTGAAATTATAGTTGTTGCATTATGCTCATTATCTACATTAATACCTGATGCTACAATATATGAAACATTATCTTTTAATTTATTAAAAGATACAAATGTCTTATTTTGGTATTTTTTAGTTAAAGAAGTTAAAGCAGATGATAGTGTTTTATTATCATAATTTTCAAAGGTTTTATAAATTATTTGCTTTGATAAATCATTTTCAAATGTGCTAATTACATTTTCAATTTTATTTTGCTTTTCAAGATGAGAATTTTTCTTGATAATTTCAAAATATAATTGATCAATTTCTTTTATCTTATCTTTTAGGAAATGATAATTTTCTCGAGTATATGTAAACGAAAGTTGGTTTAATATATTGACAAATTGCGGTTCATTTAAATGTTTTAATTGAATTGTTGTATAGTATTGATCTAATTTGTTTTTTATTTCATCAATTGCATTTTTAATAAAAGCATTAACATGAGCATTACCAGTAATTGCTTCAATTCGATACATACCACCACCCTTATTTTCAAATTTAGTTATCAAAAATGCTTCAATATTTGATAAATTTTGAACATGAGTGCCACCACACACTTCGCTTGTGATATCACCCATTATTACTACTCTTAATTTACCTTTGATTTTTTTATAAACATTTTCAAAATGAGCTTGAGCACCAAACTTTTTAGCTTCTTCTAGATTCATAAATTTAGTTAATACATTAGTGTTTGATGCGATATATTTATTAACCACATTTTCAACTTTTAATAAATCTTGCTCAGTTAATTTATTAGTGTAACTAAAATCAAAGGTTAATTTTTGCTCAGTTTTTGATGCTCCCTGTTGATGAATATTATTAGAAATAGTTGTTTGTAAAGCTTTTTGTAATAAATGTTCACTTGAATGATTCCGCATAACATTTAATCGATAATTTTTATCAATACTTAAATTTGCTAAATCATTAATTTTTGTTGGCTTACTATTACATTTTATAAGATGCAAGTGTTGTCCATTTGGTGCTTTAATAACATCAATAACGTCATAACTAGTCTCATTGATTATAATAGTTCCTATATCATGAATCTGACCACCACTAGTAGCATAAAACACTGTATTATCAAAAACTAAGTAACCTTCATTATTTTTTAATTCTTTAATTTCATTAAACTTCTTATCAAAGATAGCAACAATTCTTACATTTAAAAGAACATTATTTTCATAATCAAAGTGCGATGGTAAATCAAAACTAACTAAATTTTTGTTTTGTTCCATCATTGCTTTGATATTTCCTTTATGATGTGATGATTCTTGATGTTTTTTTAGTAAATTAAAGTATTCATATTCATTGTATGATATATTTCATTTATCACACATTACTTTAATCACTTCATATGGAAAACCATAAGTGTCTGTTAATTTAAAGATATTTGCACCTGTTATTTGCTTTTGATTTTTTATTTTTTCAAATAATTTAATCCCTTTTTCAAAAGTATCAAAAAATAATTTTCTTTCTTTTTCAATAATTTTGATAATATTTTCTTTTTGCGTATCTAAATTAGGATAGAAGGCCTTAACACTATCTATGATTGATAAAATTGCATCAAATAAAAAATTGTTTGATATTTCAAGTTGTCATGCAGAAACAAAAGCACGACGCAAAAGTTTTCGTATTACTGCTCCTCTTTCTTTGGGTGTAGGCAAAGCACCATCACTAATAGCAAAAATACTTGCTTTCAAGTGATCAACAATGATAATGAATTGTTGATTTACTCATTTTTGAATTTTGTCATTAGAAAAATAAGCATTGGTATTATAATGGTATTTTGATGAGTGTTTATTGAGTGCATCGATTGTTGGTTGAAATAAATCAGTATCAAAATCAGTTGGAACTTCTTGAATGATGCATGCTAATCTCTCTAACCCAGCACCTGTATCAATATTTTTCATAAATAATTCAGAATAATTATTTTTACCATCGTTGTTAAATTGACTAAAAACAATGTTTCAAATTTCTACATATCGATCATTTTCAATATCATTAAGTAGTAAATTAAAACCTTGTTTCTGAACATCATATTTTGATCCACGATCATAGTAAATTTCAGTACATGAACCACATGGACCATTTCCTACATCTCAAAAATTACGATCACGATTACCTTTAATTATGTGATCTGAATTAATTCCTAAATCAATTCAGTATTCATAAGCTTCATCATCATTCTCATAAACTGTGATAAAAATATTATTTTTATCAAATTCAAAAACATTGAACAATAATTTATAAGCCATTTCAATAGCTTCTTTTTTGAAATAGTCTCCTATTGAGAAGTTTCCTAACATTTCAAAAAAAGTATGATGTCGTGATGTAATTCCCACATTTTCAATATCATTT
>CAZIEX010000009.1:0-19544 GCA_964538585.1 uncultured Mycoplasmatales bacterium
ATCATAAAATGATGCAGCAGTACCGCTTGTTGTAGATCCGCCTGATCTTACATAGGGTATAAGTTGAGTATTGTTTAAGATTTGTTTATCTGATTCATTAGTAACATTAGAAGATAGAAATAACCCTAATGTTGGAGCAGAATCAAGTCCATCCATATAACCACTGAATGAACGATACAAATTAATAATATTACTAGAATCTAGAGTAAGAATAGAATCCAAATAATCGCTATCATAACTAGATAATCCAGTAGGTGGGATATAAACTATACAAATAGCTTCTCACCCAACTGTTATAGTTTTGATATTTTTTTCTTCTCATTCAGTTTGATATTGACTTGCCACTGCACTAAAAGGATTTTTTGAAGCATTACCTATATTTGTGTAACTCTCAGCAACTTGGCTAATTCCATAACCACTACCACCAGCATCAACAGTAATATCATATGAACTATTATCTTTAATAAAATCATCAGCAAAAGATTCAATAAATGGTTTTACACCACTTGATCCAACGCAAGATATTTGTTGTTTACTTGTCCAAGATATTGAAAAAGCAATAATTAAAGCAACTGGTATTGCTGCTACAACACCTCAAGTTAAAATTTTTCATCGCTTTTTCATAAAATGAAAAAATTTCAATGAAATTATATAAAAATTAATATCAAATTAAAATTATGTGATTAAAAAGTTTGAAGTAGATAGAATAGGTGCAAATTCATCAATTAAAAGTGATTTTTCAAATTTAGAAAATGTCTTTCATTGATTATCCAAAAGTAATAATTTATTTTGATAAAAAGAGAAAATAATTAAATTTTGAAAAAATATTTTATTTTCAATTTTATCTTTATATTTTTGAAATAACATTTGTAATTTTTGAGAATCTAAATTTTTGGCAATCTTTTCATAATCTACATTCCACTCTATTAAATGATTGCTTGGTATGTAAGCAACTATTTGCTGCAACTCATTCAAATTCAATTCATTAACATTAATATCATTAATAAAAATTTTATAAGAACTTTTTGGTAATTTTCTTAATATTGTTTTACTTAACAAACAATTATCAAAAGAATATACTCCTTTATTTTCAAGTATTTTTCTTGATTGTTAAAAATAACTTTTATTTTTTTAATTTCACCAATATTTTTTGATTGAGTTCATTTAATGTTTGCAACCAAACAATATGTCTGGTAAATATCAAACATACTTTTATAAACCTTGATTTTATAAAGAAATCCAAATATTGCACTTATGTTTGAAGAAAATAAATTAATTGCTGATAATAAAAACAATAATTCCCCTATGCCATTAATACTCTTTTTATTGATAAAAAGAATTCCAGCAAACATTGAAAAAACATAAAACACATCATTTATTATTGATTTTGCTGTTGATAATTTTTGCTTTAATAAGTCTTGATTAACTTCTTTTGATAAATTGTTTTCAAAGTTATTTGACAAATCTTTATATAGTTTATTTTATTCAATAAAATTATTTATTTTTGCAATTTTAGTGATGTAATCTGTGCAAGTCTTATTAAGTAAATTTTCAGAATTTATGTATTCATTTAATTTTGTGTTTAAATCTTGATATGTTAAAAAATAAAAAATAATTTCAACAAAAATAATTGATAGCAATATAAAGATAAAGAAAATTTGATATATGCAACAAATAACCAAACAAATTAAACTAACTAATAAATTTGATATAAATCCACTTGTTTCAATGATGTTAAATGTTAATATTGACAAAATGCTCATATTGAGTAAATAAATATTTTGTTGATTTACCTTCAAAAGAAAATCATTCTCCTTACTCATCAAATTGTTAACAATTTGGTTTTTAAAAAATAAATAGTTGTGGAATACGATTTTATTGGTTCTAATACCATATAGATAACCTAATAAATTCTTAAAAACACTAATTACCACAAACATTGAACATACTAAAATTAAATTTTTGATAACGGAAGATCCAATACAAATATCAATGATCAAATTAACAAAATAACCAAATAATATTGCTAATCCTCCAATTGTTATTTCAATTAATACATTAATCAAAATAGTCTTAAAATCTAAGTTTTCAATACTTCACTTTTTATTAGCAATTTTAAACTTGCTTTTTTGTTTATCAACTTTAATATAGATTCCCAGAAAAATTTTTTCTAAATCATAATACTTAATGCTATATATTCCTTCTGATGAATCATAAATTATCACTTCATTATTTTTCTTTCTGGCAATAATATAATGAACCATATCATTTTTAGAAATTAATAACACAAAAAAATCATTCTTTGTATCCAAAGCTTTAAATTCATCAAAACTTAACTCATATGATTGTGGAATTAAATTGTTATTTAAACACATTGTTTCAAACTGACTAATACTAAGTCCATTAGTAGACTGATAAGTCACTTCATTGAGAAGTTCTTGTTTTTTATCAATATGAAAATAATGTTCTATTAAACTATTAATTACACAAACACCACATTCATTGTTGGTTGTTTGCTTTGTTATTCTCATATATGATTAAATAGTAAAAATTTAATCATTTTCATTAAGAATTTTTATAAAGATGTCATGTGGCACTGCCACTTTACCAATCATTTTAAGTCGTTTTTTGCCTTCTTTTTGCTGTTCCAATAATTTTTTCTTTCTAGAAACATCCCCACCATAACACTTAGCTAAAACATTTTTATAAATTGCAGAAATTGTTTCTCTAGCTATAACTTTGGAACCAATAACAGCTTGAATAGGAATTTCAAATTGTTGTCTTGGGATATATTTCTTTAATTTTTCACATAAATTTTTAGCTTTTAAATATGCTTGTGAACGATGAGCTATAAAACTTAAGGCATCAACTTTATCTTTATTTAACAAAATATCAACTTTAATTAAATCACTTTTTTCATAACCTAATAAGTCATAATTCATTGAAGCATAACCATGTGTTATTGCTTTCAAATTATCAAAGAAATTATAAATGACTTCACTTAATGGAATATGATAAATCAATTTTCTTTGATGTTCATCAATAGCTTCTAGTGTTTGGTAAATTCCACGATGATTTTGAACCAATTTCATAATTGGACCAACATACAATTCTGGTGTAATTATTTCAAGTTTTATAATTGGTTCTCTAATTTCTTTTATATAAACTCAGTCAGGTAATTCATTAGGGTTACTAATTGAAATTAAATCATTGTTGGTTTTCAATATTTTATATTCAACGCTAGGAGGAGTTAAGATAAGATCAATTTTATATTCACGAGCAATTCTTTCATGAATCACATCCATATGTAATAATCCCAAAAACCCAGCACGGATCCCAAAGCCTAATGCTAATGAAGTCTCATATTTATAAACTAATGATGAATCACTTAAAGAAATTTTCATCATAGCATCTTTTAATTCAGCATATTTACTGTTGTCAGTGGGATACATTCCACAATAAACCATTGGAAGAACTTTTTTATAACCAGGTAATGGTTGCATAGCAGGTGTGTCAAAATCAGTAATTGTATCACCAACTGCAATATCTTTAGCTGATTTTATATTAGCAGCAATTCAGCCAACTTCTCCAGTTCTAAGTTCTTTTACATTTGTAAATTTAGGAGTTTTAATACCAACTTCACTAATAATAAAATCCTTACCAGTCATCATCATTTTTATATGTTGATTAAGTTTCAAGACACCATTCTTAATTTGTACAAAACAAATAACTCCACGATATGAATCATAATATGAATCAAAAATTAATGCTTGCAATGGTTTATTTACATCTCCATTTGGAGCAGGAATAGATATTACAATATCATTAAGTAGATTATCAACACCTTGTCCTGTTTTAGCAGAAATTAAGTTTAAATAATTAGTAGTACCAATAATCTCTTTAATTTCTTTTTTAGTTTTATCCACATCAGCACTTGGTATATCAATCTTATTAATCACAGGAATAATAGTTAAATTATTTGCAAGAGCTAAGTAAGTATTAGCAATAGTTTGTGCTTGTACTCCTTGTGTAGCATCAACTACTAAAAGTGCTCCATCACATGCTACTAGACTTCTGGAAACTTCATAATTAAAATCTACATGTCCTGGGGTGTCAATTAAATTTAATAGATAAGTTTCATTGTTTAATGGACATTCATATGTTAAAGTGGCTGTGTTTAATTTTATTGTAATACCTCTTTCTCTTTCAATATCCATTGAATCGAGAACTTGATTTTTCATTTCTCTTTCAGTCAATCCATGAGTCAATTCAATAATACGATCACTTAAAGTTGATTTACCATGATCAATATGAGCAATGATGCAAAAATTTCGAATATGTTTTTGGTCCATGAATAATACTTATATTTTATTAATACAAAAATGAGTAATATGTAATATTTATAATATACATATGTTATTTTTTTCATTAATTAAATGAACACATACAACAAAATTTAATAAGAAAATTTATCAATTAATGGAAAAAGTATGTGAATTAGTCAATAAGCAATTACAAGTTAAAGAAAATCTTTTCTTTGATGTTATTATTGTCAGTTTAAAGCAAATACAAAAAATCAATGCTAAATTTCGTAAAATAAATCAACCTACTGATGTACTTACATTTGTTCTGAAAGATGCAAATGATATAGAAAGTCCTTTACTTGGTGAAATTTATTTATGTCCTAAATATATTAAAAAATGTGCTAATGATTTACAAAAAAACTTTGTGGATGAATTTATATTTACATTCATCCATGGCATTTATCATTTGTTTGGATATACACACAATACTAAAACTAATGCTAAAAAAATGTTTCAATTACAAGATGAAATAATGGAGCAGATGTTTAATGATTAAATTTGGTATTGTAACTTTGACTGGAAAACCTAATGTTGGTAAATCAACTTTAATCAATGCTATTGCAAAAAGAGAAGTTGCTATTACCTCGCACAAACCACAAACTACAAGAAACAAAATAAATTACATTTATACTGATCAAAAATATTGCATTTCTTTTATTGACACTCCTGGGTTTCATTTTCAACATAATAAACTTGATGATTTTATTAATAAACAAATTTGGGATGCATATAAATTATCAAAAATTATTTTTTATATAGTTGATTCAACCAAAGAAATAAACGAAGAAGATTTAGAAATAATTAACAACTTAAAATCTTCAGAAAAAACGGTATTTACCTTAATTAACAAAATTGATATTACTAATGAAAAAGATATTGCAAAAATAACTACAAAAGTTAAATCATATTTACCTAAAGCTAAAATTATTTACATTTCAGCACTTGAAAAGAAAAATATCAATCAACTTCTTGATTCAATTGATCCCTTCTTAGATTCTAATCAACTTTCTTTATCAAATACTGATAATGATAATTTTATTATCAGCGAAATTATTCGTCAACAAATCATATTAAATTCTTACCAAGAATTACCATATGCAACTGCTGTAACAATCAAACATAAAAAATATGACAAAAAGACTAATACATTTTCAATTTTTGCAGACATTGTTGTAGAAAAATCTTCACAAAAACCAATTATTATTGGAAAAAATGGTACTAAAATTAAAACTATTAGGATAGAATCAATAAAAAAACTAAATAAAATTTATGATTGCAAAATAAATCTTCATTTATTTGTTGTAGTTTATGAAAATTGGCGAAATGATGATCATTATTTGAAAGAAATAGGTTATAAATAATGGCTGCAAAAATTTTACAAGGTTATTTAATTGACAAAGTTGATTATGCAGATAATGATGAAATTATTACATTTCTAGATACAAATAGTAATAAACATACATGTATTTCATTTGGTAGTAGAAAAATCCAATCAAAAAATGGAAGAAATTTATTTCTTGGAAACTATTGTAATTTTGAATTTTTTGAATCAAGAAATCCAAGCAAAATGAGTCGATTAAAATCCTGCAAAGCAATCAATCGAGTTGATTGAAGAATGGCTTTTTTTAGACCATTTAATATTTTATGTGAATGTGTCAAACAAACTCAAGATAATCAATATTTATACACCTTTTACAAATGAATGTTAGAAACTTTTGTTTCTAATACTTATAGTGAGAAGGAGCTTATACTAATCATTTTGCATAAATTTTGCTTAATCATTGGTTTAAATCTTGAAATTAATAAATGTATTGAATGCGGAAATAAAATAATTAAGACTATTTCTTTCAAAAAACATGGAATGATTTGTGTTAATCACTTTAATTCAAAAGTAGATAAATACTTTGATATTAATTTTTGCAAATTAACTAGATGTTTATTTAGTTCAAAATATGATGAAATAAAAAACTATTATCAGCACTTTGATCTACTTATATCCAAACTAATTGAATATATTGCTGATAATAGTGGGATTTTTTTAAAGATTTAACTTAAGCTCGGTTTTTTGAACCAAATAATTCAATTTTTTCAATAATTTTACTAACAATTGCTTCAGTTCCTGGTTTTAAAAGTTTTCTAGGATCAAATCCTTTGGCTTTTTCATCCAAATCTTGTTTAGCTTCAATATATTTTCTTGTAGCAGCTGCAAAAACTAATTGACATTCAGTATTAACATTAATTTTAGCAACACCTAAACTTATCGCTTTTTTTATCATTTCATCTGGAATACCGGTTCCACCATGTAAAACTAATGGTTTTTTATTAGTTTTTTGATGAATTTCTTGCAACAAATTAAAATTTAAGCCTTTTCAGTCGCTTGGATAAATACCATGGATGTTGCCAATTCCAGCAGCTAAACAAGCAATAGGCAATTTGCTAATTTCAGCACATTCATCAGGATTAGCTTGTTCACCATTTGATGTCACACCATCTTCTACTCCACCAATTCCACCTACTTCAGCTTCAACAGATGCTCCATATTTGTTAGCTAGATTGATAATTTCTTGCACTTTAGTAAGATTTTCATTAAATAGTAAATGTGAACCATCAAACATAACTGAACTAAATCCAGCTTTTAATGCTGCTATTGCAGCATCATATGAACCATGATCTAAATGTAAAGCTATTGGTACAGAAATATTCATATATGTGATACAATTATTAACCATATCAACAATATTATTATAACCACACATATATTTAGCCGCTCCTTCACTAACTCCTAAAATAAGTGGAGATTTAGTTTGCTCTGCCGCAATTAAAGCAGCTTTAATTCATTCCAAGTTATTTACATTAATATGAGCTATTGCATAATTATTATCAACAGCTTTTTGTAACATATCTTTGATGTTGACTAATCTAGAATTGTTTTTATGATTTAGATTTAAAAATTTTAGAAAATTTAACATATTTACTCTTTATTATCGATTAGAAAATAAATCTCATTCATCATCGAAACCTTCATCCTGATCAGCTTGATTTTTTAGTAAGTCTTCATAGTCTTCATATGAAGTTTCATCTTCTTCGTCCTCATTTTCAGTATATTCACTTACTTCATTTTTTTCCTCTTCAACATCAGATGATTGTTCATATTCTTGTGATTCTTTTTGAATATCAGATGATGAAGTCAATGGTTGTTCATATCCTTCTTCAAATACTTGTGTAGAATTATTTTCATAAAGTTTTGAATTTAAATCTGCTTTTTGTTTCAAATTTAAATATTCACTCAAACATCAATTATTTTTTCCACAGAAAATAAAACGACGATCTTGCATTAAATTTGCATAAAATTCGCCAATATTACTATCAGATTCTTTTTTAGTTCAATGAAGTGATTTTGACAATTTACTAAATAATTCAGAAAAAGCAAATTCTTTATTTCCATATTCTTTTTTTGCTAAATTGTAAGCAATATCAATAAATGATAAATTCATAATCAATTAATATTTTATATTAAATTAAAAAAATGCTATTTTTTTGATCTTTTTTGTTCTAATCAAACATTTAATCTAGATTCAATTTCATTTGATTTTGGAAAATAATATTTTTTATTTAAAAGTTGAGAAGGTAAATATTGTTGATCTATATAACCACCAAAATCATGTGGATATTTATATCCTGTATGGTTTAGCTTATAAGCAGATGCATATGATTGATCTTTTATATGATTTGGTATTGAAAAAATTTTACCGTGATTAATATCTTCAAGTGCAGCATTAAGTGCCATATATCCAGAATTAGATTTAGGAGACAAGGCCATTTCAATAACTATATCAGCATATATTTGTTTACACTCAGGAAAACCAACAATATTTGCGGCTGAAATTGCATTTACAACTCGATCACATAATTGAGGATTAGCTAAACCAATATCTTCATAACAACAAGCAATAATTCTACGATTTAAGGAAACAAAATCTTTAGCTAAAACTAGTTGACCAAGATAATATATAGCAGCATCAGGATCACTACCTCTTATTGACTTATGAAAAGCTGACAATAAATCATAATGCTGATCTCCATAATGTGAGGACATTAAATATTTACCATTGATAAATTGTTCTAAAATAGAATCAGTAATTTTTTGATTTTTATATAGTGAATTAATTAGATCAATAATGTTAATAACACTACGAAAATCACCGTTGGTTGCAGAACTTATTTTTTCAAGTTGATCATCAGTTAATTTAACTTGAATAATTTTCTTGTTAACTAATTGCTTTAGTCTTTCGACTATTTCCTTACTATGAATTGGTTTAAATTCAAGAATTTGACATCTGCTTTTAATTGCTGGATTAATTACAAAATAAGGATTTTCAGTAGTACAAGCAATTAATGTAATAATTCCTTTTTCAAGATATGGTAATAAAATATCTTGTTTATCTCGATTTAATCGATGAATTTCTTCACAAATTAAAACATAATTACTATGAGATTGCATGGCAGTATCAATAATTTGCTTTAATTTTGCTTTATCATCAACAACTGTGTTGAAGATTTGGTATGGTAGTTTTAAATCATTGCAAAGTGCAATTGCCATAGAAGTTTTTCCAGTTCCAGGTAAACCATAAAAAATCAATGATGATAATTTATGATTAATTACCATTTTTCTTAATAGACCATTACTATTAAGTAAATGTTCTTGACCTATGATATCATTAATAGATTTTGGACGTAATAATTCAGCAAGCGGTTGATTAGTCATTTTCAATTAATTCTTTATATTTTCTAAATTAAATCCCATCATATTTAAACGTTTAAAAAGTTGTTTATGATTTGCATAAGAAATTTTTAAATAATTGCATAATTTCTGCCTTTTTGCAAAAGAATGTAAATCTAATTCATCATACTCATCTCATAGTAAAGATGGTACATATTTTGGTACAAATTCTGTAGCATTTTCAATTGCTTCAATAATATTTTTATCATTTGCCTCAGAAACACCTTTTTTATATGTGTTTCAAACTTTCTGAGTAATAAATGCTTGCTTATAAGTTAGATTCTTTAATTTTTCAATGATCTTTTTTCTAATAATTTCACCAGCATGATCTGGATCTAAGAATAAGATTACTCCTTTATTTTTTGCAGCAGCGATAATCAAATTAATGGTTTTATCATTTAAAGCTGAACCATTAGTTTCAATTGTATCACAATTGAATAATCTTTTTAAGTGGGATGTATCTGATTTGCCTTCAACAACTATAACTTCTTTAATGTTCTTTAATTTTGTCGATGACATTAGTAGTACACTTTTGAGAAAAAGAAGAAAGAGATTGATTTTTAGAAATTAATACTTTAGCAATACCAGCTAATCATAAAGATAAATCAATAACTTTGATATGCTTGTCATTAAAATCATTAACAGTTGGTATTGAATTAGATACATACAATTCAGAAATTTCAGATTTAGCAAACGATTCTTTTAAACGTTTTATTGCTTCACCTGACAAAACACCATGTGTAGCAATTACTCGAATTGATTTAGCACCATTTGCTTTAATAGTAGTTGCTGCTTTAGTAATAGTTCCAGCAGTATCAATCATATCATCAATAATTAAACAATCCTTACCTTTTACATTACCTAACACATTCATTATTTCAGCAACATTAGGTTTAGGTCGTCTTTTATCTAAAATTGCTAGGTCACAATTTAATAATTTGCTTACAGTTCTTGCTCTTTTAACACCACCATAGTCTGGAGAAACTATACACAAATTGCTAACATTTAAACTTTTAATTGCTTGGGAAACTAGAATAGGATAAGCATAAACAATATCTACAGGAATTTCAAAAAAACCTTGAATTTGACCACTATGAATATCTACTAACATAATTCTATCTGCTCCAGCAGCCTCAATTAGCTTAGCTACTAATTTTGCTGTAATGGGTTCGCGTCCTGATGATTTACGGTCTTGACGAGCATAGCCATAATAAGAAATAAAAACAGTGACAGAATTAGCAGATGCTTTTTTTAAAGCATCAATACAAATTAGTAATTCCATTAATGATTCATTTACAGGTTTACATACTGATTGAACAAGAATAATGTCATGATGACGAACTGTTTCTTGAGGCACAACCATAATTTCGCCATCAGCAAAACGATGGGTTAGTGTTGGAATTAAATGTATTTTAGTGAATTTAGCAATATTTTTTGCTAGTTCAATACCATTAGATAAACCAATGATTTTAGTATTTGATTTTTCCATATATTGATTATATTTTTTTTATTTTCCTAATAAATTAATTTATTAAAAATGAAAATTATTTTGTATTTATTAATGTGGAATCACAAGTAAAGAAATTTTCAAAGATAAACTTTTTAGTTATTTTTGGACTTAGTATCACATTTGGATGAATTATATTTTGAAGTTATTGATTTATTATTTGTTTATTTGTTGTCTTAGCATTAAATATTTGTTATAAGCAACATTATCTAAATTATCTAATTAGTATCTTTTTATGCTGTTTAATAGTTTTAATTAATTGGTTAATCAAATCATATGATCTATTTGATAATTTTGGTGGATATATTGATTCGATATTACATTTTCAATTCGAGATCACTTAATTAATTTTGTTACTAATTCTTATGATGATCTTACAAGTGAAGTTATCAATTTGCTTGTTTTTAATGTAAAGAAAATGCTGGATATGAAGTTTATCAATTAATGGCTAATCTTTCAATTGTTTATTTAATTGTAATTAGTGGTTTTCATCTTTCACTTATACAAAATATTTTTCTAAAAATATTTAAAAATAACTTAAAAACTGTAAGAGTATTTAGCTCAATTTTTATTTTGTTCTATTCATATTTATTAAATTTCTCAGTGAACACTGTTCGAGTTCTATTTAGTAACATTATTTATTTATGTCTTAGTAAAAGAATGAAAACTATTTTTGATCAAACTTCTATTGCAGGAATACTATCAATATTGATTTATCCCCATGTTGTTTCTAATTATGGATTTTGTATGTCTTATTTGTGCTCAATAGGAATAATTTATGTTGGCCTATGGAAAATAGAAAACTATTTTTTAAATCAATTAGCAATAAATTTATTTGCTTTTATAGTGTCCCTACCATATGTTTTATCTATCAATGAAAAGGTTAGTCTTTTTGTAATTATCAATAGTTTTATTTTTAGTTATTTCATTTGCTTTACTTTTATAGTAATATTGCTAACATTTTGAATTAAATGAATTTATCCATTTCAAAAATATCTCATCTTGGTAATAGTTATTATTATTAATTGCTGCAATTTCATAAACATCCAAATAAGTCTATATAAATTACCAACATGAATTCAGTCAATCTATAATTCTTTACTAATGATACTATCCATATCATCCTATAAAAAAATAAATAAAATATAGATAATGATAATTATCTATGGAACTAATGAAGAAATAGTAAATTCATATATATTTACTATGTTTTTTGATAGTAAATTTGAAATCATTAACTATGAAAAAAATGATGAAAAACTTACTAGTAAGTTATTCCAAACGAGTCTTATTAATGAGAATTCATATAATCTTGTGATAATTAAAAATGCTACTTTTTTAACAACCAACAATGATAATTTAATTTCACAAATAATTGATATGAATAAAGAAATAGTTTGTACTTTAATTACTCCATCTACTCCTAAATTCAATCAATTAATTTTTAAAAACAAAATAAAACCAATTAAAGCAACAAAGATGAGTAAGAACAATATTCAACATTTTTGCTTAAATTTAATGAATAAATATCCTATTAATTTTGATTGTGAAACAACTAAATCTTGGTTTTTAAATGAGTGCCCTTTAGATCCTTGATTAGCTTATAATGAAGTTAAGAAACTTCATACATACTCTATAACCGAGTCAGTTACAATCGAAATAATTCAAGACTTAATTTTTCAAAATCTCAATGATAACATTTTTAATTTAGCTTCATACATTATTAGGAATGATCAAAAAAAAGCATTACTTTTATTAAAACAATTGTATTTAAAGAAAATTCAATTTCCTAACATTCTTGGTGTATTAGCTACTACTTTTTTTGATATTAAAATTTTAAAACTAGCTCAATTGAAATTGCAAACTAATAATCCCATAATTCTTGCTAAAAAATTAGAAAAACCATTCTTTATTATTAACAATTTGCTAGAAATATCAAACAAAATTACACTTAAGAATGTTGATAATGTACTAAGTAATTTACTAAATATTGACTATAATATAAAGTCTAATTTTAAGATAGATGAATTAGAAATCAAAAAAATTATCTTGAAAGGTTTAACCTATGAATACAAATAATAAAGAAAAGTTAGAACAATTATTAAAAAGACTTTCAATAGTTTTGAAAAACCAAAATTTTTCAAAACTTATTTCAACAAATGAGGACTTTGCTAGAATTATCAATAATGAAATTATTGCTGCAAAAAAGATAAGTAGTGCTACAAAATCTGCAAAAAAAGAAATTGAAGAAATAATAAAAAAATTTAATGAAATTTCAACTTCAAAATTTGATGATAAAGCTATTACTTTTAATGAAGTTGCTGATGCAATAGATTATGCTAATTATCTCACTATTTATTGCAAAAATATTTTGAAAGTTGATTTAGATAAGTTAAGTGAAAATACCGAAATTAAAATTGATAAGTTAAATAATACATCAAATAATAACTTTAATTCCTCTAATAATGCATATCAAAATATGGGTTTTGGTATTGGATTCAATAGTAATGCAACTAATATTACTATACCTAATCCTATGCTTCAAAAACAAGCATGAGAAAATGTACGAAAAAGACTTACAACCGACAATTCAATTTCAATTTATAAAACTAATCCTAAACATATTTTTTGCTGCAAATGGGTTTTTTCAATTGCGATGGTTTTATATTCACTATTTCTAATTGTAGCATCAATACTACTTATAATAATAAGTAATCGCACTGCTGTCATTACACAGGGTACAACAACTTTTGGAACATTAATATCAGGAATTTTTGGTATTTGTTTTTCAATTCTTTTCTTTTTTATTGGTTGAGGCATAAATATTAAATCTTACATTGCCTATTTAAAAAATAACACAAAGATCTCAAACAATGAAAAATTGCAAGTTTCTACTTGATCTGTTGGGTTAACTATTTTCTTTGCAATTGTATATCTTTTCTTTGTTATATGGCCAAGTTCAACTGTATCTTCTAATGTTTTTAATTTTACTGCAATTCTTCCAAATAATTCAAATATTTATGGTTGTGTAATAGCGATTGAATCATGTGTAGGAATATGTATAGCTATGGCAGGCTTATTATCCATATTTGGTGTTATACTTTGTGCCACACACCCCAAAGAAGATCCAGCGGTTTTGCAATCATTGTTTAATGAAGAATTTGCTAAATTAACTAATCAAGATGTTCATACTCCTCCTGCCACACCAGTTGATTTAACAAACAAAGAAATTAAACAAGAAGACAACACATCTAAAAAAGCAAAAGATGATGATTCATCTAAAAGCAAATCAGATAAAGTAATTAATTAAATGGACAAAAATAATCACATTTTAAATAAATGAAAATTATTTTTTTATCCATTATATCCACACCATTTATTTAAATCTGTAAGATTAATGACTATCTTAGCAGTATTGATTGCTCTAAGATTGCTTTTTGGTTATATTAATGTACCTTTGCCGGGTGTGGAATTATCTATTTCTATCGCTTGAGTTCCTTTAATGATGATTGGTTGAATTTTTGGACCAATCTATGGTTTCATAGTTGGAATAATAACTGATACTATCTCTTTTCTAATTACGCCGACATCGGTATGGTTTTGAATGTATGCTATTCAAGAACCAATTGTTGGTATGCTTGCGGGAATATTTCAAGGTATTTGTTATTTAAGAATTACAAAAAATAATAGAAATTTAATTTATGATTTGCTCTTTGAGCAAATTACTATCATAGTATTTAGTATTACTAGTATGTTAAGCTTATTGTTATGAGTTGATAAAGGTAATATCGAATATTTTAATATCTATCAAATAATTAGTGTTATTCTAATAATTATTTATTTAATAACTATGGAAATATTTACTTTTATATTTTTGAAATCCAATGAAAAAAATAAACAAAAAATCCTTATTTTTATATATGCCGGAACACTTGTAACAATAATTACGATTACTTTTTCTTTTTTACTAGGTCCTATTTCAGCAATTCAGTATTTGTATTACATTAATGGTGTTTATCCAGAGAATTATATAAAGTATGGAACCATATTCTATCTAATTCCTAGAATTCTAATTGAAAGCATTAAATCTCCACTTGAAACATTTATTTTGACATCATTAATTTTTGCTACTAAACCAATGATGGATAGAATATACAATTATTTAAATAATCAATGATAGTAGTTATTCAATAATTTCTAAATATAGTTTCTTTATTAATAAAATTTGCTTTTTACAATATGATTGCATTGATGGATAAAAACCAATGGAACACATATATAGATATGCAAAAACTGAGGAAATATAAAGCATTTTAGTCATTGTTGTTTTAGATATATTTATTTTTTTACATATGTAATCTTCAATTTTTGTATTGTGTAAATTGGCTTCACGAATGAAATTTGCAAAATCAAAACATGGATGATTTAATCTAACTCATTCCCAATCCAATAATTTAACGTTATTTGACAATTTATTGTAAATAATATTTCATGGTGTACAATCACCATGAGAAATACACAAATTGGTATTAAATTCATTAGTTAATTTAGCAAACAATTTAAGTTCTTCTTTGGACAAAGCTTTATTAAATTTGTTATATTGAAATCAATTGATTTTATCAATAAGTTTTGTTTGCAAATCTAATTTATGAATTTTTTGGATTTCATCAATTACTTTATCAATTACTTTAAAGTTCAAACAATCAGATTTACTTAAAGTTTTGCCTTCGATGTAATGTGAAAGCGAATTTCCATTTTGATAATCATAAAAAATAATTTGTTTGGAAAAAAGGTTATTAGTTTTTTTAAAAAATAAACTTTCATTTTTTCTAGAAACAACACTGTTATTTGCGATTCGCAAAACATATTTATTATTAATACCAAATTCAATTAAATATGATTCATTAGTATAACCTAAATTAAATTTTCGATAACTGATTTTATTATCATTTAAATATTTTTTTCAATCTAGATGATTATTAACTTTCTCTCATAAGATTTTGATTTGATTTTCAATATTTTTAATAATTTGAATCTCATCATAATAGGCCATAAGCATTTTTTTAACTTTAGCTTGATATTTAATTATTTCTTTCGTTGATTGAACACTAAATGACCACAAAAATGAATAACAACATGAAATAAAGATAAATTTTAAAACATCATTGTAATGATATTTTTGATCTAAAAAAATTAAAAAAGCTGTTTCAAATTTAGTGTTATGAATATATGCATCTCTTATAAAATTTGCAATATCAAAAATAGGTCAATTATAACTTGATCACTCAAAGTCAATAAAATAGATTTTCTGGCTTTTCTTATCATAAACCACATTTCATGGTGTTAGATCATTATGTGAAAATGATAATGGTTGATTTTGATAATTTTTTAAAATTTGATTGTATTCTTGGTGATATTTATTATCAATTTTTGATCAAAAATCATCATAAAGATAATAATTCATGTAATTATTTTTTTTGTCAACATTATCAAATTTGAAATTGCGAAATTCATCAATGTTTTTAGCAAGTAATTTATAAAAACTCAATGACTTTAATTGGCTTGATGTTGGATTTGTACCATTAATTCAAATTCTCACATCATCACCATTTTTTGGATTATGATAGTAAATTTTTCACCCTTGTTTTAGGGCAATTTCTTTTAAAATGTTTGCTTCAGTTACCCGATTGATCTTACTATTTGGTTTACCAATACGAACTATATAATCATTTGATTTAGTAGAAATTTTAAATGAATCATTAGAATATCCTTCATCTTGTCGTCGTATTTTTAAAATATCTTTATGACTAACTTTTGTATACTTGCAAAAAAGTTCTATAGCTCTTTTTTTAGATGATTGGTTAGTTTTGATTTTAGTCATTAACAAAATTTATAACTTTTTAAGTTTTATAGATTCATCTTTTATATTAGTAGTCAAATTACTTATTTCAGATGCATATTTAATATCAATGTTTTTAATCTTTAAATAAGCATTTTGTTTAATTAATGATTTTTCTTTTGAATAACTAGAATAATTAATCTTTTTAAAAACCAAATTTCATTTTAATTGCTTTAATTGCTTTTGCAATTCTTTTTTTACAACACTTTTTTCTCTTTCTATAGTTCTATTTATTTTATGCAATTCAACTCTATCCTTATTTATTTTATTTCTAAGACTTTGTAACTCTTGTTTACGTTTAGAATTAATTTGATGTTTTTTTAAAGAAATCTTTCCATCAAAATCAGCTAAATCACTAAATGAAATAATACATTGCTCATCAACTTTTCTTACAGTTTTTACAAATGTAGGTATTTCCATAACTGGTAAAACAGTAATAATGATATTACTCTTATTTTTAGAATATCCACCACGAGATTCTAACAAAGTGGTTGGATGAGCATAATGAGATTCATCTAATGATTTCAAAACATATCCCATTTTAGAAGTTATAATTTCAGCTTTTGTCAATTTACGAGAAGGGAATAAAAATTTAACAAATAATGAATACAAAATAGTACAAACAAATGAACAAATTAAATTCGCACTAAATAAATAAGTTCATGATGCATAATATTTTGCATAATGTGGAAAAGCCACAATTGAAACTAAATAACTTCCAAAAATAACACCAACAGCAATCATACTTAATTGAAGAATTCTAATTACACCACTAATATCCTTATTCTTAGATTCAGAAATGTATAGTGCTAATGCTTCAGTTCCAAAACTACTTGCCCCTAAAACATAAAGGATAGAATTAGCAAATGCTTGAATAATAGCAAAAACAACAGCATAAATCAATAAAAGAAAAGAACGATCAATGTTTGCGCTTAATATCTCTGATTTTAATGTATCAGAGACTAAACTAGCATCAATGATTCTATGACCTCAATCATATGAACCACTAGTATCAACAGTTGGTCATATATTTGGATCAAAAATTAAAACTTGAATTCTTAAATCTGATAAGTTAGTATCAATAGTAGTAGTATCACCAAAAATAAGTAGATTGCTTATTCCAGGGATCATTGAAAAAGCCATTCCAGCTAATTGACTAGTTGCAATAAAAATTAATGAAAGATCCAAGAACTTTCTACTCATTTTGTTTCTTAAAAATAAATAAAGAATGGCGTTGAATACTAGATATAATCCTCAGAATAAAATGTTATATATTACATTACTTACATTACTAGTAAGATGAGTATTTTCATCAATAACACAATGAAAAAAACGAGCAATACCTTGCATTAAAGCAGCTGTTCCACCAGAATATAACCCACTATTTTCAACTAAAAATGCTAGAGCAATAGCAAAAACTATACCTGTAATAATTACAATCAAAACTTTGGTTTTATAATCTTTAACACGATAAAAAATTGATAATTTAGTAATACCAGTTGAAAAATTGGTATCTTGTAAGTTATCTTTACTATAAAAAAAGTCTGCATTATTAGTTGTATTACTGCTAGACATACAATATAGATATTTTATAATTATTGAACAGTAAGATACAAATTTATGCAAACAAAGACTAAAGTTGTTTTAGGTTTAAGTGGTGGAGTTGATTCATCTGTTTGTGCATACCTATTAAAAAAGAATGGCTATGATGTAATAGGTTTATTTATGCAAAATTGGGACCCTTATGTCAACAATGATTTTTTAGGGCATAAAACTAATGATGCTAAAAAATGTGACGCTCAAAAAGACTTTAGTGATGCATTAGTAGTTGGTAAAAAATTAAACATCAATGTTTACTATACTGAATTTATTGAAAAATATTGAAATGATGTTTTTAAATATGTAATTGAAGAATACAAAAAAGGAAATACACCTAATCCTGATATTTTATGTAATAAATACATAAAATTTGATGCATTTTTTAAATATGCTTTTGAACATTTTCAATGTGATTATATTGCTATGGGTCATTATGCTAATGTTGAATATAAAAACAATGAATACTTTTTAAAAAAATCAAAAGATAAATTAAAAGACCAAACATATTTTTTATGTTGATTAAATCAAAAGCAATTATCTAAAATCATTTTTCCTATCGGTAATCTTCTAAAAAAAGATGTAAGAAAAATAGCCAAAAACAATAATCTAGACATATGAAATAAAAAAGATTCAACTGGTATATGTTTTATTGGAGAAAGAAAATTTAAAGATTTTTTAAAAAATTATATTGATGTTAAACCTGGGAAAATAATCGATATTCAAACTAATAAAGTTGTTGGTAAACATGATGGAATTATGTTTTATACATTAGGGCAAAATAAATCATTAGGTTTGTCAGGTCAAAAAGATAAATATTATGTATGTAAAAAAGATACAACTAACAACATAATTTATGTTGTTAATAAGCAAAACAAAGATTTGTTTTTATCTTCAACACAATGTTTATTATCAAAATTTAATTGAATTAATGACTATCATTTGTGAATAAACAAAAGAATTAAAGTTCGTTTTCGTCACACTGGAGAATTAATTGATTGTAAATTTGAAATCAAAAACAAAGATCAAATTATTTTAAGATACAAATCAACAATCAATGTGACTCCTGGACAATTTGCAGTTCTATATTGCAATAATTACTGTTTGGGTGGGGGAATTATTGATTCTATTAGGTAATTTTGATTTTTTTATTTTTCTAGTCATATATTATCCCCAAACAAATGAAATTTTATTAATGAATGTAACATATAAGAGCATATATTTTTAAAATAATTCATCAAATTGATTAATTTTATAACTTATTAGAGAGAATTCAATAAAAATAAGAGTTAATAATTTATCAAAAAATAGTTTAAAATTATTGATAGTATTTAATACTAGATTTAGAAGATCTAATTATATATATATATATATATATATTAAAGTGCTGGACATTAG
>CAZIEX010000010.1:0-19018 GCA_964538585.1 uncultured Mycoplasmatales bacterium
ATCAAAACCAAATTAAAACAACAGTTAATGATGAATTAACTGGAAACAATACAATGTCAAATGATTTTACTGATCCTTGTACTGTAACCATTGATGCTGATATTTTCTTCAGTAATAATAATGTGTCGGGAACAGTATGATTTACTTATGACATTGAGACTGACACTGCAAGTTTTACATGCTATAGTACTTCTCAATCATTGACTTTTGATGAGCCAACATCAATAAATATTTCTTCTACTTATGAATATGATGGTACATGATATTACATAACTTCTATTGATGGTAATGCTTTTAGAAATTGCAATAGTTCATTAACTTCAATAACTTTTGATGAAGACAGTGTTTTACAAAGCATTGGAAGCTATGCTTTTGCTAATTGCAATGGTATAACTAGTATTGAGTTGCCTGAAAGCTTAGAATATATTAGTAGTAATGCTTTTGCTTCTTGTAATAGTTTAAAAACAGTTGGTTTTGGCGAAAATAGTCAACTTGAGAGTATTGGGCGTAATGCTTTTAGTCAAGATTGATCATTAGATTCAATAACTATTCCTGATAGTGTTACTAGTATTGGTGTATATGCTTTTTATCATTGTGCTGGTCTCAAATCTATAACATTTGGAGAAAGTAGCAAACTTACTAGTATTGGGGAAGGCGCTTTTTATAGTTGTAGTAGTTTAGAGTCTATTAGCATTCCTGAAAGTGTTAATGCTATTAATAGTAGTACTTTTGCTAGTTGCGACAATTTAAAATCTGTGACTTTTGATGAAAATAGTGTAGTACAAAGTATTGGCCAATATGCTTTTGGTGGTTGTACTAGTTTAGAATCTATTGAGATTCCTAGTAGTGTTAATACTATTAATGCTAGTGCTTTTATGAGTTGTACTAGTTTAAGTTCAATTGTAATTCCAAGTAGTGTAACAACTATTGAACAAACAGCTTTTACTGATTGTACTAGTCTAACTTCTGTTTATTTAAATTGAACTGATGACGATTTAGCAATGCTAAATGAAAATTGATTTGATATTGTAGCACTTTACAAACCAACATTCTATGTTCCTTTTGGATATGGTGATATATATAAAAATAGCACAAAATTGAATAGTCATACTGTTGTTGTTTGTGACCCGACTCCTAATATGGAATATGATGCTGATGCCTCACTTTTCTTCAGTGATGTAGGTATTTCTGGAACTATTACATTTCATTTTGATGAATCCTATGGAATCACAATTGACAATATTGAAGGTTCTAATGATCAAACAACTTTAAAATTAAATCAATCTATAAAATGGATTGATATAGATCCATACTATGCAGATGATACCAAAGCATCAGACATAACTGGTATTGGAGAAAATGCCTTTGCTAATTATGCTGATTTAGTTTCAATTGAAATTCCAGATACTATTATTACCATTGGTAAATCAGCATTTAGCAATTGTAGTGAATTGAGAACAATTCATCTTACAGATACTACAACTACCATCGGGGATTATGCATTTTATGAATGTATTAGCTTATCTCATGTTGAAGTTCCTAATAATTTACAAAGTATTGGGGAAGAAGCATTTTGGGAATGTGCTAGTTTAGAATCTATTGATATTCCTAATGGTGTAACTACCATTGGAAGTTGAGCTTTTGGTAATTGTGCTAGTTTAACTACAGTTAATATTCCAGAAAGCATTGAAAATATTGGTGATCAAGTTTTCTATCAATGTAATAATTTAACTTCAATTTATTTAAATTGAGATGAAAACACAGTAAATCAACTTATTGAAAATGGAACACTAAATAATAATTGATTAGACTTAAATGGAAAAAGAAGCGAAATTACGGTTTATGTTCCTACAGGTCTAGAAGAACTATATTATAATAACCGTGATAGTTTAGGTATTAGCGGATGTACAATATATGGTTATTCTTCTGAAACTAGTTCTCTTACTCTTGATCAAGGATTGTTAATAGGACTAGTAGCCGGAATTGGACTTCTAGCAATAGTTGATATTGCTTTAGTTATTTGCATTAATAGCAAGAAGAATAAGAAATAGATAACTCATCTCTAAAGATTTAAAAACCGAGAAAATGACCTCGGTTTTTTATTTGTAGAAAAATTACTTTTTCTAATTTTCACATTTTTGGAACATTTAAATGAATATGTTTCAAATCACAAATATGCAATTGAAATCACTTAGCAAGTATTCAAGAACTATAAATATGCTAGTTTTTATCATTATTCATTAACTTAAATTTTTTACTAGTAGTATGTTTCTTTAGTATTATTTTTATTTATATACTATATCTTGTAATGTTAGAAGATCAAATAATTACAAGTTTGTCTTATAATCCATTTGCTTTACAACCACAAATCATTACAATTGCTTTAGTTTTTGTAATACTATTGGTTATTTTCCTAACATATTATTTTAAATTGAGAGAAATAAAACCTAATGAGGCACCAAAAGGAATAGTTTTAGGAATTCAAATTTACATTGCCTATATTAGAGGGTTGGTAGTAGATATTTTAGGTCCTGAGTTTGAGTGTGTTACACCATATTTCATCTTCTTATTTGCATATATCTTGTTATCAAATATCATAGGTATTATTGGGTTTGAAAATCCTACGTCTTCATTAACTGTTACATTGTCTATGGGTTTTGTAATGTTTGTTGGTATGTTTGTTATTGGATTTAAGTATCAAAAGCTAAATTATTTGAAAAAATTTTGTTTTTGTATTTCTATCAAGAATAAAAAAATTCCTGTGATGATTAATCCAAGTGAAGTAATCTCACAATTAACTCCTCTAATATCTATTTCATTCCGTTTATGAGGAAATATTTTTGCTGGAGCTACAATAGGTACTTTGTGATATTTTTTAACAGGTTTAATTTGTGCACAAATTCCTGTTATTGGTGCTTTTAACATTTTGGCTGGATTAACAGTACCTGCGATTAATCTATATTTTGATTTATTGTGTGGTGTTATCCAAGCATTGGTATTCACTCTTCTAACAATGGTTTATTGAACATTACAAAAAGGTGAAGAAGAGCAAAGACCAAATATTATTGTTGAGCAAAATAGTGAATTACAATTACAAACTAACATTTAATCTTTAAAATAAAGAGAAAGGAAAAAACATATGATTGATTTACATGCATTACAACAAATCTTAACAGAAAGCTCTGTTTCAGATAATTTAGGAGCATATATTGGTGCAGGAGTTGCTGTTATTGGTGGTGTAGGTACTGGTATTGGTCAAGGTTATGCAGCTGGTAAAGCTTCAGAAGCAGTAGCTCGTAATCCTGAAGCTGAATCAAAAATTCGTACAATGATGATTGTTGGTGCAGCTATTGCTGAAACATCAGCAATTTATTGTTTGATTATTGCAATCTTATTAATTTTTGTGGCTTAAATTAAAATAATTCAACAATTATGAAAAAGTGTTTGAAAATAATTGGACTTCCATTATTGATTTTAGACATATTGTTAATGACTTCAACCTTTTTATGTAGTTGTTCACCAATTAGTCAAGAGTCAGTAATTGAAGATTTATTGCCAAATTTATGAGTGTTCTTAGCACATATTTTTGCAACTATTGTTTTATTAATAATTTGTATTTGATTGGTTTGAAATCCAACTAAGAATTCATTAAAAAAACGTCATGAATATATTGCTAATCAAATCAAAGAAGCTGAAAATAACAAGAAAGCTGCACTTAATTTATTAAGTCAAGCTGAAAAAACTAAAATGCAAGCTTTTAATGAAGCAAATGAAATTATAGAACATGCTAAAAAAACAGCTTATTTGCAAAAAAAAGAAATAGAACAACAAGCACTTTTATCAGCCAAACAAATTGAAAATAATGCAAATTTAGAAGCAGAAAAAATAAAAAATAAAACTAAAAAAGAAATTAATGATAAAGTTCTTGATTTAACTTTTACTGTTTCTAATGCTTTATTAAAAAAGAAAGTTACAAAGAAAGAGAATGATGCTTTTGTTGATGATTTCTTAAAAGAAATTGAAAAGACAAGTAGCAAAAAAAATTCTGAATAGTCAAGTATGAATTCAATAGCTAATCAATTTTATCCACAAGTTCTATTTGATTATGGAAAACAAAACAATAATCTTCATTTGTTATTTATTGAAGCACAATTTGTTTTAGAACTTTTAGAAAAAGATGATTCATATTTGAGTAATTTTTTGGCTAATAACAACATCAAAAAAAATGATAGAAAACACATAATTAAAGATATTTTTGAAAAAAGAATTACAAAATATTTTTTGTATTTTTTGTATACCATTATTGATTTAAATGATGGTTTTTTAGTAACTAAAATTATTAAAAAATTTCTTGGCTTGTGTTGTGATGAATTTAGTATTCTTTTCATTAAAGTAACTTCTGCATTTCCAATTGATACAAAAAAGCAAAAACAATTAGAAATTGTTCTAAGTAAATATTTTGATTCAAAAGTAATCTTAGATTTTAAAATTGATTCTCATGTATTAGGAGGAATTAAAATTCAAACATCTAAAGGTTCAATTGATACAACTATTTCTACTAAATTACATAATATAAAAATAGAATTAAGCAGTTTACCACATGATTTAATTAATTTTAAGAAAGGTTAACAAGTATGGCAAATAATAGTTTACTATCAAGTATTATTAAAGCAAGAATTGAAAAATATGCAAATGCTTTACAGCAATATGAAGAAGGAAAAGTGATTTCTGTTTCTGATGGTATTGTGTTAGCTACTGGTCTAAGCAATGTAATGCTAAATGAGATGTTACAATTTGAAAACGGTTCATATGGGCTTGCATTAAATCTAGAATCAAATGCAGTAGGTGTTGTTATGCTTGGCGAATATGAAAACATCAAAGAAAATAGTGTTGTTAAAAGAACTAATAAATTGTTATCTATTGGTGTTGGTGACGAAGTCTTAGGAAGAATTATTGATCCAATTGGAACTCCTATTGATGGTAAAGGACTTATAAATTACAAAAAATATTCAGAAATTGAAAAAATTGCTTCAGGTGTTATGACTCGTCAAAGTGTTAATCAGCCTTTAGCAACTGGTATTTTAGCTGTTGATAGTATGTTTCCAATTGGTAAAGGTCAGCGTGAATTAATTATTGGTGATCGTCAAACTGGTAAAACAACTATTGCATTAGATACTATTATTAACCAAAAAGGTAAAAATGTAAAGTGTGTATATGTTGCAATTGGCCAAAAAAATTCTTCTATTGCCCAAATGGCTTTAATGCTAGAAACATATGGAGCTATGGAATATACAACAATCATTTCATCAACTGCTAGTGATATACCAGCACTTAAATATATTGCTCCATATGCTGGGATGACTATTGCTGAAGAGTGATGTAGAAAAGGAGAAGATGTTTTAATCATTTTTGATGATCTATCAAAACATGCTGTAAGTTATCGAACAATTTCTCTTTTACTACGTCGTCCACCTGGACGTGAAGCTTATCCTGGAGATATTTTTTATTTACATTCACGCTTATTGGAACGTGCTTGCAAATTAAATAAAGAAAATGGTGGTGGATCAATTACTGCATTACCAATAGTTGAAACACAAGCTGGAGATATCTCGGCATATATTCCAACCAATGTTATTTCTATTACTGATGGTCAACTATTTATGATTTCAAGTATGTTTAATGAGGGCCAAAGACCAGCAATTGGTGTAGGATTAAGTGTTTCTCGTGTTGGATCAGCAGCTCAAATTAAAGCAATTAAACAAATGGCTAGTAATTTAAAATTGGAATTAGCCCAATATGATGAATTGAGTACTTTTAGTCAGTTTGGAAGTGAGCTTGATGAAACTACAAAAGCAATTCTTGAACATGGTAAAAGAATTATGGCTTTAATAAAGCAACCTCAAGAAATCCTTTATTCACAAGTTGATCAAGCTGCTTTATTGTTTGTAATTAAATCACATTTAATTAAATGAATTCCAATTGATCATATGGAAAGTTTTAAAAAAACTTTCTTGGATTATATACATACTACTGCAAGCTACAAACAGTTAAAAGAAAAAGAAGCTTTTGATGATAAATTGTTAAAAGATTTTACATCTGATACTAAAAAATTTATTAAGAGATTTATCACTACTATTAATGGATACAATTACCAAAAAGTTGGTGATATTAATGAACTAAAATAATATGGCTTCATTAAGCAACATTAAAAAAAGAATCAATAGTATTCATACAACTAGTAAAATTACTCAAGCAATGAAATTAGTTGCTACTGCTAAAATTCAATATCAAAAAAATGAATTTTTTAAAATTAGTGAATATACTACTGGTTTATATAAATTACTACATAATTTAACTAAATCAGCAAGTTATGCTGAAGTTTTTGATACTAAAAATAATTCTAGTAAGAATTTATGAATTGTGGTATCTTCAAGTTTGGGTTTATGTGGATCATATAATAATGCAATATGCAAATATGCTTTAAATTGTATTAAAAGCGAAGATGAAATAATTGTGTTTGGTGAAAAAGCCAATAGTTTTTTCAAAGCTAAAGATTTAGGTAAAAAAATTATTTATCACTTTGAATTTAATGAAAAGAAAGTATCTTATCTTGATATATGACCTATTGCTCAAATTATTATGAAAGAATATCAAAATAATACTTATAAGTCAATAAACATTATTTACACTAAATATAAAAATTCACTTTCATCAGATCCAATAAGTTTACAAATTTTTCCATTTGATCCATCATTATTTCAATATGATAAAAAATCAATTACTTCTGAAGAATACAATCCTGATGATCATGACCACAATGATTTAAATGAAAATGGCCAAATTATTGAATTCTTTCCTAGTAGAAATACAATTATTAAACACTTTATGGAATTCTATTTAAATTCAATAATTTGTTGCTGCGTTTCTGAATCAAGATTATGTGAATATTCTTCAAGAAGAAATGCTATGGAAAGCGCTACTGATAATGCAAATGAATTAATTTCCCAATTACAATTAGAGTATAACCAAGCTCGACAAGAAAAAATTACACAAGAAATTAATGAGATCATAGCAGGAAGTGAAAATTAAAAGGAGAAAGATTATGCCAAAAACTAAAAAAACAATTCAAAAAACTCAAAACGATTTATCTATTGGACAAATAGTAGAAATTATAGGTCCAGTAGTTAATGTTCATTTTAATGATGAATATTTACCAAAAATTCATGATGCTTTGTATGTTAAACTACCAAATGATCAAAAACTTATTTTAGAAGTTGAACAATTAGCTAGTGATGATGTAGTTAAATGTATATCTATGGGTTCAACTGATGGTTTGGTTCGTCACACTCCTGTTTATCAAACTTTTGCTCCAATTAAAGCTCCAGTTGGCGAAGGAGTGCTTGGAAGAATGTTTAATGTTATTGGTGAACCTATTGATAATCTTCCTGCACCTACTAAAAATATTTCGTATATGCCAATTCATAGAGAAGCTCCTGCGTTATATGAACAATCATCTAAAACTGAAATATTAGAAACCGGAATTAAAATTATTGACTTATTAATTCCATATATGAAAGGTGGCAAAATTGGTTTATTTGGTGGAGCAGGAGTTGGTAAAACCGTATTAGTTCAAGAATTAATTCACAACATTGCTACTGGTCATGATGGGTTATCTGTTTTTGCTGGTGTGGGAGAAAGAACTCGTGAAGGTAACGATCTATACTATGAAATGAAAGATGGAGGAGTTTTAAATAAAACTGCCTTAGTTTTTGGTCAAATGAATGAACCACCAGGAGCAAGAATGCGTGTAGCATTAACTGGGTTAACTATGGCAGAATATTTTAGAGATGTAAAACATTCTGATGTATTGTTATTTATTGATAATATCT
Organism: uncultured Mycoplasmatales bacterium; assembly: GCA_964538585.1. GTDB lineage: Bacteria > Bacillota_I > Bacilli_A > Mycoplasmatales > Mycoplasmoidaceae > Malacoplasma_A. The sequence goes on from CAZIEX010000010.1 coordinate 7,890, forward strand.
ATCGATTTACTCAAGCAGGAAGTGAAGTTTCTGCTTTATTAGGTAGAATGCCTTCAGCTGCTGGATATCAACCTACATTAGATTATGAAATGGGTCAATTACAAGAAAGAATTACTTCAACTAAAAATGGATCAATCACTTCAGTTCAAGCAATTTATGTTCCTGCTGATGATTTAACTGACCCAGCACCAGCCACAACTTTTAGTCATCTAGATGCCAAAACAGTATTGGATCGTAAAATTGCTTCTTTAGGTATTTATCCTGCAATTAGTCCACTAGAATCTAATTCCCGTTTATTAGATCCTACAATTGTTGGAATTGAACATTATTCAATTGCCCGCAAAGTTCAAGAAATCTTACAAAAATTTGAAGAACTTCAAGATATTATTGCAATTTTAGGTATGGATGAATTATCAGAAGAAGATAAATTAACTGTTGCGCGAGCAAGAAAAATTCGTAACTTTTTATCTCAACCATTCTTTGTTGCTGAAAAATTTAGTGGTTACAAAGGTGCATATGTAAAAGTTGAAGACACAATTAGATCATTTAAAGCAATTGTTGATGGTGAATGTGATAACATCCCTGAGCAATATTTCTTATTCGCTTCAACTATTGATGAAGTTAGAAATAGGGCTAAAGGTAAATAATGAGTCAACTTTTTAAATTAAAAGTTAATACACCTGAAGGTATCTTGTTTGAAGATGATATTTTGCAAGCAGATATCAATACAATTTCAGGTTGACAAGGTATTTTAGCTAATCACGCTCCAATAATAGGTGCATTTAACACTTCACATCTATTTGTTAAAGATCAAAAAAATAATAGAGTAGATATTATTATTAGTCAAGGCATTTTTGAATTTAATAACAATGTGTTAAATATTTTTACTAATTTATTTGTTTTTGCTAAAAACTTTAACCAAAGCGCTATAAAAGTTCAAGAAGATAAATTAATGGAAATTATTCAACAGCAAAAATTGAATGCTCAAGCCAAAAGTTATGAGTATTTACAATTTAAATTAAAAAAGAATATTTCTGAATTGCAAAAACTAGTGAATAACAATCCTTCGAAATAAACATTTATTTTTTTCTATTTTGTATTAATTGTTTTTTAATCTTTTTTTCAATTTCTTGATGGCGGACTTTTTGCTTAATTTTTTTAATTTTAGTATTAATTTTCTTTTTATATCCAGGTTTTACTTTTTTGGAATTCAATCCAATAATTTTTTTAATTTTAAGATTAGTTGAATAATCTAATTTATGAGGTTTTTTAAACCTAAGTTTAAATTGTTTTTCAACTAATTGTAGATTTTTATCAATTTTTAAATAAACTCAATGAATTCCTTTTTTTACTAAATTATTAATTTTTCAATCATCATTTGGTCGATAAATTAAGTAAGAATTACCTTTTTTAATATATCTACCAATTCTTCCAGATCTATTAATGTATCATGAAGGATCATCACTCAATCCGTATGATATTACTAAATCAGCATCAGGTAAATCAATACCTCTTGCTAATAAATCTGTGGTGACTACATATTGAAATTGATTAGCTCTTATTTTTTTAAATATTTGCTTTCTTTGTCTTGGCAGTAAATCTTTATGAATTAGACAAGCATTATAATTTTGTTCAATCATTAATTTATAAATTGCTTCACATTCTTTTTTAGTATTAGCAAATATTAAACAAAAATATGGATTAATAGTTTTTAATAGTAAGTTTAATGTATTCAATGAATCAATATTATTTGATTGGTAAATTAAATTATGAGTTATGGATGGATGTAAATATAAAGAATCAATGTTGCTAATAATTTTTGTATCTTTGATAATTTTCTTTAATTGGTTAGCAATATTAGGTTGAAGTGTTGCACTTATTGCTCATTTTCTTAAATTTGGATGATCAATTTGTAAAAAAATAGATTTAATTGTTTGATAGAACCCAAAATCAATCAACATATCTACTTCATCCATAATAAAGTAATTTAAATCAAATGTATTTTTATGATTTAAGACATATTCATATATTTTTGCAGGAGTACCAATAATTACATGTGGTAATTGGGTTGCTTTTTTACTATCAAAATTGTTCAAGAGTTTTATTTTTAAATTAGATTGATATTTTTTAAACAACATTAGTACTTGGTAAACTTGATTAGATAATTCTTTAGTAGGAGCAATAATGATAGCTTGAGTTTTATTTTTAACTAGATCAATACTATCTAGTATTGGTAAGAGGTAACATAATGTTTTACCACTTCCTGTTTTAGCCAACACTATTAAGTTATGTGCTTTTTGATAGTTAGTTAAAATTAAAGATTGAATTTCAGTTAATTCAATTAATTTATTTGAATTTAATGTTTCATTTACTCAAATTGGTAAATGTAAAGATTTAAAAAGCATAGTTAAATAATGAAATTAATAATTTTGTTTTTAATGAAAACAATTTTTTTAATTGGTTGAGATAAATATGAAGATAATTTATCTTGCTGTTTGGTAATTTGAACAACAGTTTCTTGATTTGAATCATTTTTTACTTCAATTAAATCTCGAAGTTTACCATTAATCATTACTGGCATTTTAATAGTTTTTTGAACTAATACATCTTTTTTGTATTTAGGTCATGATGAATTAAAAATAGAATTTTGGTTACCTATTAATAAATTTAGTTCTTCGCTTAAATGAGGTGCAAAACAATTTAATACCACTGAGAATGATTGCAAGTAGTCAATATATAGTTTTTTAGCATTATAACAAGCATTAATAAATACCATCATATCACTAATTGCTACATTGAAATTGTTTTTTTCTATATTTTCAGTAACATTCTTCACAAATAAATTAAAAGCATAATCAAGCTCACAATTGTTATCTTTAATAAAATCGGCTTTTCTTGTGTCAAATAATCGATACACTCTATCTAATCATTTTCGAATTCCATTTAATCCTTCTTCATTTCAACTAAATGCAGTATTAATTGGACCCATAAACATTTCATACATTCTTAATGCATCTGCACCATGACTTTCAATAATTTCATCAGGATTAATTACATTGCCTCGAGATTTTGACATTTTTTCACCATTAGTACCTAAAATCATTCCTTGATTAATTATTTTTTGGAATGGTTCTTTAGTTGGAACAATATTTATGTCATATAAGAATCGATGCCAAAATCGAGCATATAAAAGATGTAAAACAGCATGCTCTTGACCACCAATGTAAATATCTACTGGTAGTCATCTTTTAAAAATCTCATATGCTTGAGATGAATCTAATGGTAAATATTTACCATTAGATTGTTTTAATAAATATCCTAGATAATATCAACAACTTCCTGCTCATTGTGGCATAGTGTTAGTTTCTCGTCTATAGTGTTTATCATCAATAGTGATATTTACTCAATTAGTTAATTTACTTAAAGGTGAAATAGCATCTTTAGAAGGTTTAAAATCATTGCAATCAGGTAATAAAAGTGGTAAGTCTTCAACTAGATGTGGTTTGTTGTTTTCATCATAAATTATTGGAAAAGGTTCACCCCAATATCTTTGTCTACTAAATAATCAATCTTTTAATTTGTAGAAAACTTTAATTTCACCTATATGATTTTTGATAATAAAATCATTCATTTTTTTAATTGCTTGAGTATTATTTAAGCCATCAATTAGTGGTGAATCAATATGTTTTCCATCTAGTAAATATGGTTTAGAATGGTCATTACATTCAATAACATAGTTAATTGGTAATTTATAAGTTTTAGCAAAATTAAAATCTCTTTCATCATGAGCCGGAACAGCCATTAATATTCCGGTAGCATAATCATTTAAAACATAATCACAAATATAAATAGGAATTATTTCAAAATTTATAGGGTTAATTGCATATGAACCACTAAATACACCAGTTTGTTTTTTAGTATTTGCTTTTCTTTCTACATCTGATTTAGTTTTAGCTAATTCAATATATTTTAAGCATTCTCTTTCATACTGTTTTGTAATAATTTTTTTAGTGTATTTGTTTTCAGGAGCAATTGCTAAATAACTAACTCCATAAATTGTATCAATTCTTGTGGTAAAAACAGGTAAAATGATACAAGTATCCTTAACTTGGAAATTTAAAATTGTTCCAGCAGATTTACCAATTCATTTTCTTTGAATATTTTTTAAAGATTCAGGTCAATCAACTAAGTCTAATCCTTCTAGCAATTTATCAGCATATTTAGTAATTTTTAATACTCATTGTTGCATTGGTTTTTTAATAACAGGAAAATTACCACGTTCACTTACCATTTTTCCATCAATATGTAAAACTTCTTCATTAGCTAGTACAGTGCCTAAAGCCTCACATCAATTAACTTCAATATTTTCAATTTTTGCTAAACCTTTTTCAAATAATTTTGAAAAAATTCATTGCGTTCATTGGTAATAATTAGGATCTGTTGTATTTACTTCTTTTTCATAATCAAACATGAATCCTATTTTCATTAATTGCTTTCGGAAATGATCAATATTTTGAATAGTAAATTCTTTAGGATGATGATTGGTAGTAATTGCATATTGTTCAGCCGGCAATCCAAATGCATCTCAACCAATTGGGTGTAGTACATCATAACCTAAAAAATGTTTATATCTAGCAATGATATCACTTGCTGTATATCCACGAGGATGACCAACATGTAAACCTTGACCACTAGGGTAAGGAAACATATCCAAAACATATGCTTTTTTCTTTTTTAGATCATCATTAAATTGGTAAGTTTTATGATCAATCCAATATTTTTGTCATTTTTTTTCAATTAGGTTATGGTTGTACATAATATTTGAATATTATAATCTTAAAAAAGAAAGTAGCATATTTACAAATTTTTATTATAAACTTGTACTACAAATGATCAGCATAAAAAGTTTATATGAATTTTATCCTAATTTTGATGAAATTTTAAATTTATTACTTGTTGATCAAACATCTAAAAAGAATATCATTTGAGCTGCAAAAAATAATTTTTCTAAAAAAATTAATTCACATATAAAGCTACAAGATATTGTTAAAGATAAAAAAATAGTAATTAAAAACAGATCTTCAAAACCTAAAAATGACAAAATTTTTAGAATTAAAGAAAAATCTGAAGTATTCACTCCATCTTGAATATGCAATAAACAACTAAATTTTGTGGACTGAAAAATTCTTGGTAAGAAGAATGTATTTAACATTGAAACTAAAAATGATTGGAAAACCAAAACAAAAAAAATAGATTTTTCACAATTAGAAATAACATGACAAGAGTATATAGATAAGAGATGAATTGAGATAAGTTGCGGTGAAGGACCATATATCACTAGTAGATATGATGTAGTATCTGGTGAACCAATTAAATTATCTAACCGTTTTGGAATATTAGATAGAAAATTAAGAATTATTAATGAAAATGTTTTTAAAAATGATGAATGATTTGCATTGTGTAAAAGAGCTTGTAAATCAATTTATGGTTATGAATATCAAGGTGACAACCTATTTTTGGCAAGATTAAATTTATTACTCACCATACTTGAAAATTATTTTTTTAAATTTAAAGTGTTTCCTAATTTTCAACAAGTTCAAGAAATTGTTGAAATATTAAGTTGAAACATTTTTCAAATGGATGGTTTAAAATGCACAATACCTTTGTCTTGTAAAAAAAAGAAAGCTTTTTTTCATAATTTGCTAGGTGAAAAGTTTTTAACATTTCAGTATTGTCCTGGTTGTGAAAATGATAATTTATTTAAGCATAATGGGAAATATTGCAACATTAAAGATTGGAGTGAAAACAAAGTTATTGAGTTCATAAGTTTAGTTAGAGGAGAGAAAATATGGTAAGAAGTTGAAAAATGAACTGTTTTAGCACTAAATTAATTTATATTTACACAATAAATGATCCTTCTCATAAGGGTTGTTTGAAGATAGGCCAAACAAAACTAGATGATGAAGCAAATTTATCTTTGGAAAATCTTGAAGACAATTGTGATAAACTCAATGAAATTGCAAAAGGTAGAATAGATGAACAAACAAGCACTGCAGGAATTGAATATGATTTAAAATATACAACACTTGCTATAAGGAAATCTTCAAAAAATAAAAACGAATTTGAATTTTTTGAAGATCATGATGTACAAAAAGTTTTGGAAAGATCGGGTATTAAAAGAAAAGAATTTAATACTAATAAAAAATCATATGAATGATATAGATGTGATTTACCAACAGCAATCTCGGCAATAAATGCAGTCAAAGAGAATAAATCTGCTTTAGATAATGTTCGAAGTTTTATAAATCAAAGTAATAATAAAATTGAATGAAAACCACATCAAAAAAATATGATAAATGAAACAGTACAACATCTTAGTAGATCTAGTGTAATGTTATGGAATGTAAAACCTAGAAGTGGTAAAACATTATGTGCACTTGAAGTTGCAAGAAAATTGAATTTTAAAAGAACATTAGTTGTTACTCATAGACCCATAGTAGAGGATGGTTGAAAAAAAGATTTTGATAAATTATTTTCTGGAAATAATGAATATGAATTTGCATCTAAGAAAAAAGGTAAAAAAATTAATGAATTATGCAAAGAAAATAAGAAGTTTTTTTATTTTTTATCATTGCAAGATGCCCGAGGTTCAGACATTGTAGGTGGAAAATATAGTAAAGATCATGATGTATATAATACAAAATGGGATTTTATTATTCTTGATGAAGCACATGAAGGTACAAAAACTGAGTTAGGTAATAATGTAGTTATAGAACTAAAAAAACAAAATAAAGATATTAAAGAACTTTGGCTTTCGGGAACACCATTCAATTTAATCAAAGATTTTGAACCTAAACAAATCTTTACATGAGATTATATAATGGAACAAAATTTTAAAAAAATTGATAGCACTTATAGTGATTGTCCTGAATTACAACTAAGAACTTACGATTTAAGTAATGATTTTAGAAAATTCATTGATATTGAAGATAAATCTTTTAATTTTAAAGAATTTTTTAAAGTTCAAAAAGTTGATGATAACCAAGAGGAAGAAGTAAAATTTGTACATGAATCTGAAATACAACAATTTTTAGATTTAATTTCTTCAAAAAATGAAACTAATTATTTTCCTTTTTCAACTGATGAATATTGCAATAAATTCAGACACACATTGTGAATGGTTCCTGGTGTTTTAGCAGCAAAAGCTCTTTCTTCATTGCTGAGAAAACATAGAATTTTTTCTAGTTTTAACATTATCAACATTGCTGGACCAGGTGATGAAGAGATAGATACAAAAAATGCTTGAGATGAAGTTAAAAAAGCTATTACTAAAAATCCAGACAAAACAAGAACTATTACTATTTCATGTGGAAGACTAACTACAGGTGTAACTATCCCTGAATGAAATGCTGTATTAATGTTGTATGGTTCATATAATACACGATGTGCAACTTATTTGCAAACAATATTTAGAGTTCAAACACCATGAAAATTTAAAGGATGATATAAAGAAAAGTGTTATGCATTTGATTTTGCTCCTGATCGTTCGCTAAAAGCCTATGCTGAATATGCTGAAATTTCTTGCAAAAATCAAAACAAAAATTCTGAAGATAAAGATATTAAAACAACTTTAGGAAAATTGTTAAATTTTTGTCCTATTATTTCATGCCAAAATGGTGAAATGAAAAAATACGATGTGGAAGCATTGTATAAGAAATTAAATCAAGTTTTTATAGATAGAATAGTAAAAAGTGGTTTTTTGGATTCACATATTTATAATTTCACTAAGTTTAAAAATTTAACAAAAGATGATTTGCAAAAATTTAAAAAATTAAAAGATGATTTTAATAGTAATGTTTCTATCTCTAATAAGATTGAAATTAATACACTCGGTTTTGATAAAGAGGAAAGAGAAAAAATAAAGAAAATTAAGGCTAAAAATAAAAATGACATTACTCCTGAAGAACAAGAATTATTAAAGAAAGACAAAATTCAGAGAAACAATGAACAGTTATGCATAAAAAAAATGCAAACAATTAGCATTCGTATTCCTATCTTGGCATATGGAATTGATCTAAAAAAAGATGAAAAATTAACAATTGATAATTTTTGTACATTAATTGATGATGATTCATGAAAACAATTTATGCCTAAAAATTTATCCAAAAATGATTTTATTTATTTTAAACAATTTTATGATTCTGAAAATTTTAATAATTCAATTGAATTAGTGAGGAATCTTGCAAGAGGGGCTGATTCTTTAGAACCTATAGAAAGAACAAAAAGAATCATTGAATTGTTTTCATCTTTTCAAAATCCAGACAAAGAAACTGTATTAACACCATGATCAACAATTAATAAACAATTAACTTCAACATTAGGTGGATACAATTTTTATAGTGATGCTGATTTTTCAATCCCTATAAAAGATAACAAATATAAATTAATAAGAAATAATGAATATTTAATTTATTCAGATGTCAAATCCAAAGTATTAGAAATTAATTCAAAATCTGGACTTTATCCATTGTATCTTGCATTTTGCTATTATTACTGAAACATAAATCAAAGTCAAAAAATACTTACTTTTGCTGAAAAATATGAAATTTGAGATAAAATTCTTGAAAATCACATTTTTGTTCTTTCAAAATCTAAAATGGCTCAATCAATTACCAAAAGAACTTTAATAGGTTTTAGAAAAGCAAAGATAAATATTAATTATTTAGATAATTTAAATGAAAATTTTGAAGAGCAAATAGAATCAATAGCTTCTAAAATTATTAAAAATAGATATTGAAATATAAAGAAAGGATCTAATATGAAATTTGATGCAATTGTAGGTAATCCACCATATTCTTTACAAGATGGAGGAGGTAAAGGAAGTCAAACTCCTATTTATCAATATTTTTTCAAGCTTGCAAAAGAACTTAAACCCAATTATATTTCTTTAATCATTCCTTCTCGATGATTAGTATCAGGAAAAGGGTTAAATGATTTCAGAGAATCAATGTTTTCAGATCACCATTTCAAAATTTTTCATGATCACAAAAGATCTACAGATTGTTTCAAAAATGTTGATATTAAAGGCGGTGTTTGTTATTTTTTATGAGATAAAAATTTCAAGGGTAAGTGCAAATATTTTTCACATAAAGTAAATAATGAGATTAACATAACAAATCGATACTTATTTGAAAAAAATATGGATTTTTGTTTTAGAGATCCTGAATTAATTCCTATTTATAAAAAAGTATGGAAATCTGGATTTGATGATAAAAAATCATTTTACAATTATGCATCAGAGCGTAAGCCATATGGCTTTTGCTCTGATGCATTTACTCAATATGAGAAATATCATCTTCCTAGTTTTTCTGATGTACTAATAAAAGATGGATATAAAATATATGGTCTTGAAAACAATAAAAGAATAATAAAATATATTTCAAAAGAATATCCTATTTTAAAATCTAAATCTTTGAACAAATATAAAGTGTTTGTAACCAAAGCATATGGATGTGGTACAATAGGAGAGGTTTTGGCAACACCTGTTTTGGCAACACCTGGTGAACTATGTACTGAAACTTATATTGAATTAGGTCCTGTTGATACTATTACTGAACGAAATAATATATATATATATATGTACTAAATTTGTTCGAGCTATGATTAGTATATTGAAGCAAGATCAATCCGCTTCTAGAAAAGTGTATAAATATGTACCAATGCAAAATTTTAAAGCAAATTCTGATATCAAATGAACTAATCCAGATGATGTAGATAAGCAGCTTTATAAAAAATACAAACTAAACAAAGACGATATTGAATTTATTGAAAAAAACATTGAAAAAATGCCTGCAACATTATTAGAATAAATTACATAATATAATATCTAATAATGCAAAAAATGACCAAATTAAAAAATATAGATTTTAAAAATCGATATTTAATTTTATCAGATCTTGATGGTACTTTATTAAATCGAGATTCTAAATTAAGCCCATTAACTATCAAAGTTGTTAAAAAACTTACAAGCATGGGTCATATTTTTTGTATTGTGACTGGTCGTCCATTAAGAACTTCTTATAACATCTATAAACAACTAGGACTAAATACTATTATTGCTAATTTTAATGGAGCAATGCTACAAAATCCAACTAGAGAATCTTTTAAAGAAGTTAATCTTACTTTCAATTTTGAAATAGTTAAAAAGATCTTGACAAGCAAACATATTTTGCCTTATATTAGTAACTATGTAGTTGAGAATCATGAAGGAACTTTCTTTAAAACAATTCCTGATGATGAAAAAACTAGACAAAAATTGTATGACGCTTTCCACTTACATGGTGGGGATTTGCATAAAATAATTCAAAAAAACTTCAAAAATATTGCTGATACAGATGTTCATTCGGTGCTATTAAAAATTAATGATGCTAAAGCATTAAATAGACTTTTATATGAAGTTAGACAATTTTCTAAAACTCTTATTACTCGTATTTGAGATGACTGGGGATATGGATATATTTTGGAGATAAATTCTATTTTTGCAACTAAAGGGAATGCTTTAAAATTTTTATCAAGTTATTATTCAATTGATTTATCAAGAACAGTAACTTTTGGGGATGGTGATAATGATCAAGATATGTTAACCAAAGCTTTTTATGGTTATGCTATGTCTAATGGAACTACAACTGCTAAATTATCAGCTAGTTTTATTACTGAATTTGATAATAACAATGATGGAGTAGCTAAAGAGTTAATTAAATTATTTAAACTTAAAAAGAAAGATTTAGAATAGATTTATGAAAAAATATACATATAGACCACAAAAAGTTTGCTCAACTCTTATGGAAATATATTTAGATGATAACAATCAACTTATTGATAATGTTAAAATCACTAATGGTTGTCCTGGTAACACTTTAGGTGTTAGCAAATTAGTAGCTAATCGATCAATTGATGAAGTTATCAAATTATTAAAAGGAATTGATTGTCGTAATCGAGGCACAAGTTGTCCTGATCAGTTAGCAAGTGCTTTAATATTAATTAGAGATGGTAAATTATTGCCAGATAAGGAGTAAAAATATGGATAATCGTAAATTTAATGACCAAGAATTAATTCGCCGTCAAAAACT
>CAZIEX010000011.1:0-18885 GCA_964538585.1 uncultured Mycoplasmatales bacterium
CTGAGCTTGATGTTGTCGTGTTATATAATCAAAGTCTTTAGCAATCATATTTTTTATAAATTATAAATAATAAAAAGAGTTTATACTATTATTTTGTTTTTATATTATTAAAAAAACAAAAAACAGGATTAACCTGCCTATGTTGTATATGGCAGGGGTGGCAGGACTCGAACCCACAACAGATGGTTTTGAAGACCATAGTTCTACCATTGAACTACACCCCTAAAAAAGAAATAACTATTTCTTTTGCACATTTTCAAAAGCTAAAATTAATTCACCAAGTGTCTTAATTTTAGCAAGTGCCTCATTTGAAATACGGACACCCATTTCATTTTCAAGACTTACAATCATTCCGATAGTAGATAATGAATCTAAACCTAAATCACGTAGTGTTTTAGATTTATCTTGTTCAGTCAAATTGATTTTTAAATTTTGTTGTTTTGCAATTTTGTTAAGTCTATCTAAAATTGAATTATTCATAATAACACATTATACCAATATAAAAAAGTAAGTAAATTAATCAATGGATATTTATTCACCTGTTGCTAATAATTCAAAATAAAATATATTTTGATATCCATTAACACTGATTTTAACTTGAAATTTACTTCCATTAATCAAATCTTGACTTGTAAAACTAATGGATTCTAATGAAGAAAAATTTACTGACAACTCGTTTGTGTTTTGCTTAACATTCAAATAAGTACGAATATTATTGTTTGAATCAATTTCTACACTAATTGTACTTTCATCAATTTGTGAGTATACAGGTGAAACAATAGGATAGAATGATCAACTAAGTAAATTATTAGTCAAATATTCATTTGATATAGTTGGTATGTTGCTGGTGTTAATATAGTCAATACTATAAAAAAGATCAGCAGGTATTACATAAGGATTATTTTCTGACCCATTTGCATTTTCACAAAGCTTTTTAAAATTATCAGTTGCTGGAATATCATATGATGCAAAAATTAAATCATAATTTATAGAAGATTTGATATCTGTAACACTTGTAGTGGATTCAATATCAATTGGATTAAAGAATATTGATAATAAATTACTTGCATCAGTTTCTAATTGCTTAGCATCATTTTCATAAGTAGATTGATCAAAAAATAATGATTTAGATAATTCCACTAATGTGTGATATGCTTCATATGAAATATTTATCTTATTTAATTGCACATTAATTTGAAATGAAGTTAAATCTGTTGATTCACCTTCATCAGATTTAATAGATAATGTAGTATGATGCTTTATCGCATAAATAAATGGTAATACATTTTCAAATTCCGATTTAGTGATTGCATTCTCGTAAGGATCAACTGATTTAGATACAAAATCAATCAAAAAGCTTTGAATGTAATCGCTTCGTCCTATACAATTTAAGTAATTAACAATCTCATCTTCATATGGATCTAATGTGAAACTCTCTAATGTTCCTATGATACTATTCAAATCTTTAGGAGTTATTGAATCCAATTCTTCATTGAAAATACTAGCTATATTATCAAATAAATCTTCAAAGTTATTAACAATAAAATCTATATATGTTTCTGTTCCATCTGGCATGTCTCCACTTAATTTTAAAGCAGCTAGAATAGCATCAGTATTCAAAAAATAATTATTTTTTGAAGGTAAAATATTATTTCATCAATTAGTGGCTCAATAGATGTTAGATAAATAACTATTATTTTCTACTTGACTATAAGTTACAGTTGCTGCCATCGAGATATTTGAGATAGTAGCAATGCTTGGATAAGCTAGAATAATTGAACACGGTAAAGCTATTACTCTACTAAAAAATACATATTTACCATTTGATCACTTAAATTTTTGATCTTTTTTTGTTTTGCTTTGTTCATTTCGTTTTGCATATGCTTTTGTTCTTGGATCAAATTTTCCAATTTTAAAAATTCTTTTAAATAAAAATTCATAAAGGGGTAAAACTATTAACAAATTACCAAATACTAAAAAAATAATATAAAAAATTATTCCCATATATGAAGAAACCAAATAAACCATTTCATCATGGGTCAATTGTTCAATTGTAATATTAAATTTATCAACAACAAAGGTGGCAAGATTATCAGAAAGTGTAACAGTAAATATCAATGCTATAAAATATAAGATTAAATTACTAATACCTCATATCAATGCTCTTTTGTATCCACCTCATATAGCAACTACAGATCAAAATACAAATAAAAAAACAAAAACTATTAGTGGTACAAATTCTAATGCTGTTCTTCAATCAGACATATTGAAATCCATTATACATTTTTAACATTCTATCTTGATTTGATCAAAATAATAATAGTCAGAATTAGGTAAGTTTCAAACCACATCAATTAAAGCAGTTTTGTTTTCATCTTCTAATTTGTAATAGAAACATATTTTGTACTCACTTGCTTTAGATTTGAATTGATCAATAGATGCTAGTATATTTCGAAATTTTTTTGTTAAATATGTGTTTAAATCCTCTTCATTTATGTATGAGTTGTTATCCAAACTATTGGTTTTAACAATTGATGATAAATTATCATCATTTGATAAATAAGATGTCAAATCATAAAGGTGATAATTATCACCCCTATTTAATGGATTTTTATATGATGGTTCTAAATTACTATTTGGAAGCAATTGTAAAACTAAAAGTGAAGTACCACCCAAAATAATTAATGATAATCAAAAAGCAAAAATTGCAAATTTAATCTTTCTTTTCGTTAAATGCACACCTCAGTATAATTAGTTAAATCATCAATATAAAAATCTGAAACTTTAAGATTAACATCATAACTCTTAACAAAACTAAAATTATTACTTATTTTTAGATTAAATCATGAGGTTGAAGTGTATATTAATGCATCTACAACATAATATCCGCTAGCTTCATCGTTGATGTAAAAACCCAGTTCACCAGATGCACTTATTTCAACTTTTTGATTTTCTTCGTTATAGTAGGTTGATTGATTCAAACAAAAACTATAACTTTTATTAGTGTATATAGCATCTTTGTTTTCAAATGTTAATGTCTTTTCTTCTTTGCCAGCCACACTATAGTGAAAAGTTACATTAAAACCATTAATAATAAACTTATCATCTATTTGAATATCTAACAGATTATTTAACCTATTTTTTTAAATTTGAAGTACTAGAATTCGGCAAATAATAAATTGTTTTTTTGATTTAAATTGTATACCACACTATTGGTAATAATATATTCGCTATTAATAGATGATGAACCTTGTTGATTGCTACTAATAAAGTTTGTGTAATTAACTACAAAGCTATCATTTAATAGATTAGATTCATTAATTAATTCATCAATATCTTCAGGTGAATTAGAAAGTTGCGCATTATTTACTACACTTTCATCAATATGAAAATTAATTAAAAAATTAATGGGGTAATTTGTAAGAGTTTGATTAAAAAACTCACTTTCAGAAGTATCGATTGTTTCATTGATTTCATAACAATCAAAAGTTGACTTATCCAAAATATAATCCGGAACTGTAAATGATTCTATACGATTTAAAGTAATGTCACTTACTGTTACAAAATCGCTCTTAATATCAATATTAAAAGCATTTGCAGGTAATAAAAAATCATCTTTAAGGTATATGTATAAGTTGATTAATCATTCTTCACCAACAAGTTTAATACTTCCATCAACTCCGCCCAGATATATGAATTCATTATTATTTACTGGGTTATAAGATAGTTTATTTAGATGGTATTGATCAATTGTTAACATTAATGAAATTTTTATCAAATAAATCAAAAAAATGTTTTATTGATGATTTTCTTTTAGCATAATAACCACTTATAGAATAACCTAAATTTTCTTTACTTATTTTTTGCAAATAAATTTTTCTTAAAAATGATGATTCATCAGGATTAAGTGTATCTAATATTTGATAAATATAATCAATGTAATTTTGATAATAATTTTTTAAATAATTCTTATTCTTTGATTTAGTTTTGACATTATTCAACATCTTTACACTAGATAAACAAATAAGATATTTTTGAAAAATATTTTTTATTTCTTGCTTTTGCATTTTCCTCCTTTTTCATTTTTATATATCAAAATTAATCTTTTCAACTCTAAATAAATTACAATGTTTTTCTAAAAATTTTTTGGTGATTCTTCTTCTACAAAAATAAATAGGAAAAAATTTGTAAAAATTTTTATTTTTCATCTATTTTTAAATTGAGAGGACCAAAATGAATTACAAAAAAGTTATTGATAATAAAAAATACTGTCATAAAATGACTATTTATGTTGAAGATGATGATTATGCCATCCTTCAAAGGTATGCCGAATGAGTAAAAAAAATATTAATGTTTCACTTAATGAAATAATGGTTTATTCATTAAGAATCATTAAAAATATTCTTAAATATCATAAAAATTTCAAAAATCTAGAATCCTTGCTTGAATATATTGCTCAGGAAAATGACATAGATTTATCATTAATTAGGAAAGATCAACCTCTATACTCTGAATTATATAATCAATGCAAACAATATTGTGAAACTAGATGTGAATATATGCCATATGAAAGAAGTTATTGGTATGACATATTATTAACAATGATTAAAACTGAGAAATTAGCAAAAAGCTCTAAAAAAATTCTAAAAAATTAATATCTGTGATTAATAGATAATAATTCAAAAGAATCATCGTTTGTTAGTGCTTTAATTCTTTCAATTATACGACCAGCATCAATTTCAGTAAAATTGTATTTTTTTACCATTTTGTCTTGTAGTTGATCAATTGAAAAATTACTAGTAAAAAAAGTTGCTTTATTGTTTAGCATTCGGTAATCAAAGATATCTAACAAAATTTCTGTATAAAATCATTCATTGCCTTTTTCTGCTCCAATATCATCAAAAATAACTAAATCAGCTTTTTTAATAGATTGCTTGAATGTGTTAAAATATTTTTTGTTTTCTTCATCATCTATAGATTTTTTTGCTTGCAACATAAGTTTGTTTGTTGAAACTAGTGCAATTGAAAAGCCTAAATCTCTAATTTTATTACACAAATAATACATATAAAGTGATTTCCCAGTTCCATATTTACCAAAAAGATAAAAAGTTTTTTTAAATGCTAGTTTTCTCTTTTTATAAGAGTCATTAATGAATTCATATAGCTTGCAAAACAATAAATCCACATTATTAATTTTTCAGGTTGAATTCTCTGCTTGTTTTTCTAAATTATTTTTATATTGGGCATTAGCTTTTAATTTATAATTTAAAAAATTTCTTTTATTTTTAAGATACAAATCTATTTGGAAATTAAATCATTCCAAAACATCTTTGCCTGATTTATTAATTTTATAGTCATTAACTATAGTTAAATCTTTTTTAACTTTTTTAGGACATGGAACAACTACTACTTCAATTTGCCCTTGCAAATTTCTCTTTAAAGCCAAATGCAAGTAATTAGGACTAAAGCATTCGTCCTCTTTCAATTTTTCACAAGTTTCAGTTTGAATAATAATATCTTGAATTTGTTTAAATCAAGTATTCAGTTCATCATCAGATAAATTAACTTTTTCATTTAATTTATCAAAAGATTGCTGATGTTTTTTAATAAATTCTTGATTTGTTGATGTAATGTCCATAGTTAATTATTTATGAAATCTATTAAAGAGCTTTGCTCAATATTTTCATTTGCGTTTGTGGTATTAATGGTTGGAGTATCTTTAGAAGGAATGAACTCTATAGCTATTTCAGGATAGTCAAGTAATCATTTTGGAAATTTATTCATTTTGATGCAATCATTTGGAGTCATATCGCTGTGGTTTTTTTCTCATCACTCATGTGTGCCATCATCATCTTCAAAAAATAATGAATTGTCAAGATTACTCAAATTGTTAGTTTCTAAATTTGCTGATTTTTTTATAGGTTGAGAAGATTTTAACTTTTTCATTGTTTTTTTTGTAATGAAATGAAATAAGTTACCAATATTTAATAAGTTAAGATTGTTAGCAGTTTGAGCCATTTTTAGCAAATATTTTTTGCTAAAATGTCCCATAGTTTTATTTAGACTAAAATCAATCATCAAGTTAATTAAACTATCATTTAACAAATAATCATTTCTCAACTTATTGATAACATCTTTTTCTTCTTTAGTTAATGGTGTTTTTTTAATAGCTGAATAATATTGCTCAGAATTTAGACTTTTATAGCTATTAAAAATAGCTTCTTTTTCTTCAAGTGGTAATTCATCAAAAAATATTTGAGAATTACGATTGATTTTTAATTGTTTAAAAGTGTTAATGTTATTAACTTGATTAATATATTTTTGCAAATTTAAATTTAGCATTTTCTCATCGACTATATATGCATTATCAGTTGTATGAATGAAAGAATTATAAATACAATGCTCAATTTCATTTATAGATAAGTTATAGTTGTTGAAAAACAACTCAATTAATTGCTTGCTAGAATTAGATAGTGAAATATTTATATGAGTTTTTTTACATATATTTTTGTATAAGTTTTCAAAATTAAATCTATATATGTCTTTTATATCTTGATCATTAAAGACTGATTCAAAAGGAGCAGAAATGTTTACTAATGAATCTGGGTAATGATTATTAGAGTAAACATACTCTAGTTTTTCATAATTATATGTACCAATGGCTTTAAGTAATAACTGGCGATATTTTTGATTTTCAACGAATTTATCAAAACTTAATGGTTCTAAAATTTCAAATCATATTTTATCATCTTTTTGATTAATATATGTTTTAATAAGGTTTATTGCTTCTAATTTCTTTTTGCATTCAGAAAAGTCATTCAAATTAATATTTAAAGTTTTGATTTCATCATTGATATTAAAAAAAGAAATATTAGTGGATTTAATTTTTTCAAATATGTTATTAAGTGCAACATATATATTAATTGATTTATTACCAATTATAGGAAGATATAAATCATATAATGATTTATAATTTAGAATAAAATCATATTTTTTTATGATAGTAAAAATAGGATTTTTAATCATCAAGATCCTCCATATAATTTAATTATTAGTAACTTATTTTTTCATCTCCATTGAGGAGAATACAAGAATAGTATATTCCTAGATTTTGAAATGTTATTCTTTTTCAAAAAACTTTTTTTATTTTTTTTAAATTTAAGTCATTTTAACCAAAAATAAACAATTAAAATATGTTTAAAAATAGGGTCGTAATGCTTATTTTTATAATTTCCAACAGAAAACGTCGGAAATTTACCAACTTATTTTTAATTTTAGATTTTATTAAATTTTTATGTTTTTTTATATCAAAAATATTTTTAAATTTTAATGTATTTACTAAGTTTATTTTTAATTTTTTTTTCAAGATTTGTTATTGAAGAATTGTTATCAATAATAATGTAATTATTAAACTCATTAATTTTTATTGGATTTTTATTAATTTTTGTTTTATATCAACCAAGACTATTAATTTTTTTATTTTGAATTTTTTTCTGCCCTTTAATTAAAACTACTAAATCAAAACAAGATTGGAAATATTCCACATGGTTTAAATAAATTCCTAATTCAATGAAAACATTTTTTTTGTTGCATTTGATTTTTTTAATTCATTTTCTAATTAAAGGCAATGTCAAATCATTTAATTTATTTAAAGAATTTACATCATTGAATACCTTTTTTCCTAATTTTTTACGATCAACTTCAAGATTGTTTACATATTTATTACCAAAATGCTTTCTAATTAATTTATATCCTTTTTTGCCTTTTCTATATATTTTGTGAATATATTCATCTGCAATATATACATCTTGATCAATTGACTTAAGATAGTTAATAATTGTAGTTTTGCCGCTTCCAACTAATCCTGTAATACATATTTTCATAATTATTTAACCTCTTTTTGACAATTTGGACAATAATATGTACCCCTACCATTAACTTTAATTTTCTTAATTAAAGTTTTACATATAGGACACGGTTCGGATGAATGAGTGTGAATTTTTAAAAATGATTGAAATTCACCTGTATGAGTTTTATCAAATTTATATGAAAAAATTGTTGTTCCTTTGTGTTTAATAGATGCAGACATAATTTGCTTTGCAAATTTAATAATATTAGAACAATCGTTGATTGTTAATTTGCTAGACTTAGTTAGTGGATTAATTTTACATTCAAACAAAATTTCATTAGCATAAATATTACCTATACCAGAAATAATTGATTGATCCATTAATGATGTTTTAATTGAGCGAGAACATTTTGATAATTTTTTGTACAAAAAAGTAGGTGTCATTTCTTTTTCAAAAGGATCATAACTAATTTTGCTAATTTCTTTTGAATGTAATAAGTCATCTTTAGATTTATAAATATGGAATGTACCAAACATTCTTGAATCATAATATCCCAAAAAATAATTATTTTTTAAGTTGATTTGCACCATTAAATGTTTTTTATGTATGTCTTGTGTTAATGGTTGATAGAATAATTTCCCTTCCATTCGTAAATGAATTAAAAGAAATTTATCATTAGTTAAATAAAAAATAAGATATTTACCTTTTCTTTGAATATCAATAAATGATTCATTTTTTAAAAAGTCTTTAAATTGATTAGGTGTACAATTTTTTAAAACTTTTGTTTTGTAAAAAACAACATCTACTATTTCATTATTCAATAATGAAGTATTTTTTAAAGTATTTATAATGGTGGTGACTTCAGGTAACTCAGGCATATTATTATAATTTTTTTATGAATGATTTTAATTGATTAAGATTATTATCATTAGCTATTTCTATTAGCATATCTTTATCAATTTTTTTAATTTGAAATTGTTCAATAAAACTATATGTTAATAAGTTGGTAATTATAGTTGCCAATTGTTTTGATAAAAATGCTTGCATTTTTTCATCATTTAATTTTTGTTTTAATTTATCATTATCAATTTCATCTAAATGGTCATAAATTCCTTCAAGGTTTTTAAATCTAATTAAAAGTTTTGCAGCAGTTTTAGGACCTATTCCACTTATTCCCTTAATTCGGTCAGAGTTATCACCAGCTAGTCCTTTGTAGTCAGTAATTTGTTGAGGTTTTAAACCTAAAAATTTATCACTAAAATTTTTTGAATCAAAAATATCAAATTTACTTACACCTGATTTAATAATTTTTACTGTTGTTAGATTATTAACTAATTGCAACATATCACGATCAGATGTAAATATATCAACTGAAATGTTATTTTTATTCATTAATGAAGCATAGCTTCCAATGATATCATCTGCTTCATAACCTTCCATTTCAATAGCATCAACTCCCATATATGCACAACTATTTTTTATGAGTTGAAGTTGTTCAACCAGTTCAATTGGCATAGGTTTTCTACCTTTTTTATACTCTTCATATTGTTCAGATCTAAAAGTTTTTTTAGAATGATCAAATGCAACCAATGCAAACTCATAATTATCTAAATGAATTAATTTAATAACAGACATGACAAAAATATTAAATGCATTTAAAGGTTTGAGATTGTGTGGTTTATAGTATTCTAATTGTTTAAATGTTGCATAAAAACAATGATACATTAAACAATTACCATCAATTGCTAGTGCTTTTCTAGACATATTTTATAATGTGTATATTATATTTATGCAAAAGCAAAACAATTATCCTAATCCTAAAGTAAAAATACCTAATCCCAATATCCCGCAATTGTGTTTTGTTAAAAACACAATAACTAGAAAAAATATCATAATAGGTGACTATACTTATTATGATGGTAAACTAGGTTTGTCAAGTTTTCAAAAACAAGTTACTCATCACTATAAATTTATAGATGATAAATTAATAATTGGTAAATTTTGTCAAATAGCTCATGGAGTGAAATTTATGATGAATGGTGCAAATCATAAAATAAATTCATTTTCCACTTATCCTTTTTATATTTTTGGCAAAGAATGAGCAAATTTTGCAATAAATAAAAAACAATTAACAAATAAAGGAAATATTGTAATTGGTAATAATGTTTGAATTGGTGACAATGCCATTATCCTTCCTGGAGTAAAAATAGGTGATGGAGCAATTATTGGTGCTTATAGTGTTGTTGGTAAAAATATACCACCATATTGTATTGCAGTAGGTAATCCAATTCAAGTCATTAAAAAACGGTTTCCTAAAAAAATAATCAATCATTTATTAAGAATTAAATGATGAGACTAAACAAAAAAAAAAATCACTGAAAATATTGAAACTCTTTTAGGAAATGACAATAAAAAAATATTATTACTTAACTAAACAATCATCAATAGATCTAATATTTAAAACAATTATTGATCCTTTTTTATTAATATCAACTTTAACTGTTAACAATACATAGGTGTTTTTTACTAGAAAAGGTTTTGATTTGATATATACACTCGGAAAGCAAACTGCACTTAAATTCATAGTTTCATCATGAATAGATAAAAAACACATTTGAGTATTTGATTTAGTCTTAATTTCTCTAATGTTGTCTATATAAACCATGGTATGATAAAAACTACTATCATTAGTAAAGTTAATTTCTAATAATTGGTTTATTTTCCACTCACCACAATATCTTTTTTTAATATCAATAATTGGATCTTGCAAAAAACTTACACCTATTAATTCCATTTGTTTCTTTTCTAAATTTCTAATGTCTTCATCAGTAGGTTCTGCATTATTAAAATTTAAAGGAATAATAGCTTTACCATCACTTCCGATGTTTGTACATCCATTAAATAAAGTTTCTAGATTATTTATTAATCAAAATCTTGTCTTGTTTTCTTTTTTTAATAATTCATCAAAGCAACCACCATAAGCAAGAGATCTAATCATACTTAAACCATTACTACCATTATTTGATAACAATCTAATTGTTTCCATTATATTGGTAAATTGGTGATCTTTAAGTTGCTGGCGAATTTCAAGTATTTTTGATGAATAATTAAAACCAACACCTTTAATTGAATCAAAACCAAAAATAATAGTGTCATTATGATTATCAAAAGTTATGTTTGAATAATTAATATCAGGTGGAGAAATCTTTATTCCATTTTTTTTAATTTGAGATAGGTAGTTATTTATATCTTTACTATTAGGATTATATGATGATAAAATAACAGTGAAAAATTCAATTGGATAATAATATGCTAAATATGCTAATCAATAGCTTATGTAAGAATAAGCTAAAGAATGTGAATGATTAAAACCATAATTTGCAAATTGAAATATAGTATCAAAAATTTTTTCAGAAATTTCTTTACTATATCCTTGCTTAATGGCACCAGAGACAAAACTTTTTTGTAAAGAAGCTAATTTATCAACTTTCTTTTTTGAGATTGCTCTTCTAAATAAATCAGCTTCAGCTAAACTAAAACCAGCAATTTTTTGCACTAATTGAATAATTTGCTCTTGATAAATAATGATATTTGATGTAGATTCTAAAATTTGTTTGACATCATCATTCAAATACTTAATATTTTTTGGATTTCTCCTATTCTCTAAATAAATATTAATGTTTTGCTGTGGCCCTGGCCGATATAATGCAGAACAAATAGATATATCTTCAATAGACTTAGGATTAACTTTTCTAACTAGATTAGTCATTCCATTTGACTCAAGTTGAAAAATTCCAGTTGTATTACCGTCAGCAATATACTTGAAAACTTTTGAATCCTCAAAATTGATTTTTTCTAAGTTAATTTTGATTCCATGGTTTTTTTGAATTTTTTTAATAATTAAATCAAGCGATGTTAAATTAACTAAACCTAAAATATCCATTTTAATTAAACCTAATGGTTCAAGATATTCCATTGAAAATTGTGTTGAAAAAATTCCATCAGTGCTATTTTGAAGTGGGACTAAATCTGATAACTCTTCATCTACTAGAACTACACCTGCTGCATGTAATCCATATTGACGAGGAAAATCAATTATCTTAGTAGCTATTTTAAATAATTTTGGATATTCATCAAAAGCTTTTTTTAATTGTGGGGATTGATTAGAACTAATTTTCTCTTCACTTATGATAAGATTAGCTAATTGATTAATAATAGGAAGTTCAATATTTAAAACTTTTCCAACATCGCGGATAGCCATTTTTGCTTTTAATCGTTGAAAAGTAATGATATGTGCAACATGATTGGATCCATATTTATTGAATAAGTATTCAATAATTTCATTTCTTCTTGAATCCATAAAATCAATATCAATATCTGGCATTGTTGCTCTTTGAGGATTTAAAAAACGTTCAAAAAGTAAATTATTAACAATTGGATCAACAGTAGTAATATTTAACAAATAAGAAATTAATGAACCAGCGGCGCTTCCTCTTCCAGGACCAACTAAAATTCCTTGAGATTTTGCATATGAAACATAATCAGCTACTATTAAAAAATAATTAGCAAAATTCATTTTATTGATTACATCAAGCTCATATTGTAAACGGGTTGCATATTTAAAAGGTATTTTACCTTGCTTTATAATACCTTTTGCTTCTAAGCCTTGCTTACATCAATCAGCTAAAAGTTGCTCGCTATTTTTCTTGGATATTTTTTCATAATTAAAAATAGATCTTTTTTGGTTGAACTTGATTTCTAATTTAACATGTTCTAATAAATGATCTAAATTTTTTAATGATTGTTCACTAAACTGTTTTTTGGCTTTTATCTCATCTAATAATTCATATCCATTAAATCTTTTATCTTCTACTAAATCTTCTAGCAATATGCGATTGTTGATAGCATATAGTGTTTTAACAATTTCTACATCAGCTTCATTTTCATAAAATACCATTTTAGCCGCTATTGGGTTAACATCTTTTTGATCAAAACTATAAATATCATTTTGATCTACTTGCAAATTTGTTTTGCTAGCTTGATTACAAATAACAAATAAATTGTCAAAATAGTTAGTAATTTGCTTTTCTATGTTTTTATAATTTTGTGTTTTATCAACTTTAGAAATAATTGGATCAGTTTCATTAATCATTATTAATGAACTAATTTTCATTAAATTTTTATAACCTTCTAAATTTTTAGCAATTAAAACTAATGGTTCATCTAAATAATTGATATGCAACCCAATTATTGGTATTAAATTATTATTGGTAGCTTTGATATAAAACTCAATTGCACCATACATATTATTAAAGTCACAAATAGCTACATATTTCATTTTGTTTTTTAAAGCAAAAGAAATAATGTCATCTATTGATAAAGATGACATTAAAAGTGAATAATATGAATGAGCACAAAGATTAGTAAACATTAAGCTTTTTTCTTTAATTTAATGTACTTTTTAATCTTTTCAATTTCAGATTTAGAATGATCTTCATATTCAATCATGTATTGCAATTCTTCTAATGATAGATTTTGCAAATTCTCATCTGATAAAATATCATCAAGATTTTTGATGGTATCTGTGTTAATTATTTTTGTTTCTTCAACTTTAATTCTTTGAAAGTCTTCAGTTTTTAATTTTTTCATAACTATTTTAAAAATTCTCCTACTATTTTATTAATTTCATTGACATTTTGTTCATTAGGAACAAAATTTATTTTTATAGATTGTGGAAAAACATCAATTCCTAAACTTGTTAAATATTTATCTAATAATGGTATTGCTTCACCACTTCAACCATATGAACCAAACAATAGCGCTTTAGATTTTTTCATATTAATAGCATCAATATTACTTAACAAATTTCAAATTGGTGGTAAAGCATTGCGATTAATAGTTGGTGAACCAATTGCAAAATATTTAGCACTATTCAATATATTTGCCAATTCAGGAATTGAATATTCTATTACATTATATTTTTGTGAA
This sequence comes from uncultured Mycoplasmatales bacterium, assembly GCA_964538585.1. Taxonomy (GTDB): domain Bacteria; phylum Bacillota_I; class Bacilli_A; order Mycoplasmatales; family Mycoplasmoidaceae; genus Malacoplasma_A. The sequence continues at coordinate 13,839 of CAZIEX010000011.1, forward strand.
TTAAAACCAAACTTTTCAGCTGATTTAGCAATTTGATCAGCAACTAATTCAGTATTATGATAAGCTGACACATAAAAGATAGGAAATAATTTCTCATCTTGCTTAATGTTAGATCATTCATAATATTGTTTTATATTTTTACTTAATAGGCAACCGTTATGTAAGATAGGACCATGGGAAGGGCATACAACTTTGGGGCTTAATTTTCTAACTTTTTCTAAACCATTCAAAACATATGTTTTGAATGGATCAAAAATAGCATCATAATAGTTTTTGAAGGCATTTTCATATGCATCATGATAGGTAATATAGTAATCTTGCATTGTTGGTTCACAATAATGAGAACCCAAAAAATCACATGTAAAAAGAATATTCTCATTAATTAGATAAGTAAACATTGAATCAGGCCAATGTAAAAAAGGAGCAATTAAAAATTTTAATGTGTGTTCATTAAATTTAATTTCTTCATTTTCTTCTACAACGTGAATGTTTAAATTATCAAAATTAGTAATTTCTTTAAGAAAAATGCTACTAGCTTTTGAGCAAAAAATTAAGATATTAGGATTAATTTCAATTAATTTTTTAATTGCTCCTGAGTGATCAGGTTCACAATGGTTGACAACAAGATATTTTACATCATGCATGCTAGATATTTCTTTAATATTATTAAAGAAAATATCAGTATAAGCATTATGAACAGTATCAATTAAAATATTACCTTTTGAATCTTTTATAAGATAAGAATTATATGAAGTTCCATAATCAGTTTTCATGATAATGTCAAAAACTCTTAAATTGGGATTTAAGATTCCAACACTATAAATATTTTTTGCAATTTGCATATAATTTAAAATTTAAACTTGTTTTTCAAAATTTTCTTTGCCTACACCGCAAAGAGGACAAGTTCAATTTTCAGATAAATCTTCTCATTTAGTATTTGGAGCAATTCCATTATCAGGATCACCTTTAGATTCATCGTATGTATAACCACAAATAGAACATTTATAAATAGACATATTTTTCTCCTCACATTTAATTGAATAATAGCAACAATGTTGCTATATGAATCAATTAAAAATATTATATAAATATTAAATTACTTAATATTTGTGAAAATTATCCACAAAATTACCATAATATTTTAAATTACTTTTCATTAAGAACATATGAATAAAAACAATTTTAATATATTAATAAAAAAATTAAAAAAATTGGAAAATCAGTCAAAGTACACTGAATGTCTCGATTTAATAAAACAATATGAAAAAGAAAATTTTGTTTATCAAAATGAATTACCAAAAATTGAAAATTTAAAGAAACAATTTACTCAAATGGATGAATTAAAAAGAAACAAGGAAATTAAAGAACAATATCAAAAAATGAGTAATATTGAACTCTTAGCTAACATTTTTAAAAACAATTTATTTAATTGATACCCTTTTAGTATTTACATAAATCGTATAAAAACTAAAGAAGCAATAAAAAATGAGCTTTTTTTTAAAGAACTTGTAGTTGAAAAAATTCCCAATGATGATATGTGTAAGATATTAAATTGTTTGTTTGAAAATGGAATATTTGATAAAAATATAGTTTATCTTAAAGTTTATAATTTATGAAAAAAAGAATATCAGACAATAAATTTTAATGAATTCTATTCATTGAATAAAAAATCTACAAAAATCGAAAATATTGTCAAACTTATTAATGAAAAATTATTTAAAACACCATCTGCCATTAATATTGCAATAAATAATTTCATATACAAACACACTCTTAATCTTTGGTGTATAAATGAATGTGAAAACATTGAACAAATTGCAAATGAAATAATAGAAGAAACAGAAAAAATGCTAGGATTAACTGATGCGTAGACTTATAGGATCAATTATAAAAGCACAACAATTATTTAATTTGTTTGAGAAAAATGATCGAATTTTAATAGGAGTTTCTGGTGGAAAAGACTCTAGCCTTTTGCTGTATGCTCTTAATCTTTATGTGAACAAAATAAATAAAAAAAAATGAAATATTAAAATTTTTGCTGCACATGTAAACCTTCATTTTTATCAAACCAATTATCAACCATATTTAAATTGGTTAAATGAGAATAAATTAAATGTTCAATTTATTGATTCTAATGTTTCAGAAGTACTAGAGTTAAAAAAGAAAAACAACAAAATTGCATGCTCTTTATGTTCAAAAATGAAAAAAGCAATTTTAATTAAAGAAGCTAAAAAATTAAATTGTAATAAGGTTGCTATGGCACACCATTTTGATGATGCAATTGAGACTTTGTTCTTAAATTTACTCAATGAAGGAAGAATTGCTACATTTAAACCTAAAAGCCACTTGAGTCGTGAAAAAATTATTTTAATTCGACCTTTTGTACTAACAAATGAATCAACAATAATTCAATTACAAAAAAAATTGAATATACCAGTTATTAAAAATCAATGTCCTAATGAAAAGATGACCCAAAGGACATATTTAAAAGAGTTTATTCAAAAAAATTTTTATGAGAATAAACTTTTTCCAAATGCATATTTAAATTTGAGAAATTCTTTAATTAATGGTAAAAATTCTGAACTTTGATTTGTTAATGATAAATCTAAAATTGATTTATTAAAAAAATATAAATTAGGAAAGCTGAATAAAAATTAACTAGGTTTAACTTCTTCTAAATAAACTTTATTGTTTTTACAAATCATACGATAATTAACATTTTTACTAATTTTACCAGTTACTATTTTAGTAGCTAAATAATTTTCAATTTCTTTTTGAATAAATCTTTTAATTGGTCTAGCACCATATGCATGATCATAACCATTTTCTTGTACATATTTGATTATAGAGGGTTCAAATTTAATAAACAAATCATCATTACTTAAACGATTAGATAAATTGTCTAATTCTTTTTTAACAATTTCACTTAAGACTTTATCATCTAAAGGATTAAATATAACTATTTCATCAATTCGATTAATAAATTCTTTTTTCAAAAAATTATTTAGTGATTCAATTGCTTCTTTAGTTTTGTTTTGAAAGATTAATTCACTACCAAGATTAGTAGTCATAATAATGATGGTATTTTTAAAATTAACTTCTCTACCTTGTGAATCACGTAATTGTCCATCATCTAATACTTGCAAAAACAAATTAAGTACATCAGGATGTGCTTTTTCAATTTCATCCAAAAGGATAACTGAATATGGTCTTCTTCTAATTGCCTCAGTTAGTTCTCCTGCTTGTTCATAACCTACATATCCTGGAGGAGCACCAATTAATTTTGATATTGAGTGCTTTTCCATAAACTCACTCATATCAAATCGAACCATAGCTTTTTCATTATCAAATAGTGCTAATGCTAATGATTTGGCAAGCTCAGTTTTACCTACACCAGTAGATCCCATAAATAAGAAAGAACCAATAGGTCGATTAGGATCATTAATTCCAGCACGACTTCTTAATACTGCATCAGCAACAACATTAATAGCTTGATCTTGTCCTTTTACTCGTAGTTTTAGGTCATCTTTAAGGTTTAATAGTTTTTGTTTTTCAGATTCTAATAAACGATCTAAAGGAATACCAGTTGATCTAGATATAACTTCTGATACGTCATTAACAGTGACTGAATCATGAATCATATATTTTGAATCAGCGAGCATTTTTTGCTCCATTATTTTAATTAATCTTTCAATTTCTGGAATAGATGAATAAAGTAATTTAGATGCTTTAACAAATTCACCTTCCATTTGGTATTGATCAACTTTTTGTTTACTAATTTCTAATTCTTTTTTAAGTTTATTAAATTCATCATGCTCTTTCTTTTGCTTTTGTCATTCTTCATTAAGTTTAGTTTGTTTTTCTTTTAAAATTTTTAATTGTTCTTCAGCACGTAATAAATTCTTTTTTGATTTATTATCAGTTTCATTTTTTAATGCTGCTTTTTCAGTTTCTAAATAAACAATTTGTCGATTTACCTCATCCAATTCAGCAGGTGTAGAGTACATCTGCGTTTTTACTTTTGCAGCTGCTTCATCAATTAAATCAATTGCTTTATCAGGTAAATAGCGGTCATTAATGTAACGATTGGACAACTCTACTGCTGCTACAAGTGCAGAATCATGAATTTTAACTTGATGAAAAATTTCCCATCTTTCTTTTAAACCACGCATTATTGTTAGTGTTTCTTCTTTTGATGGTTCTTTAACATATACTTTTTGCATTCTTCTTTCTAAAGCAGCATCTTTTTCATTTCACCTCGTGCCATCATTGGTTTAAAAATATTAGCAGCATCCATACCGCCATCAGCATTTTTACCTGTACCTACAAGTTGATGGACTTCATCAATAAATAATATGATCTTACCTTCAGATTCCTTTACAGCTTTTATGAGTGCATTAAGTCTTTGCTCAAATTGTCCTTGAAAACTTGCTCCAGCAATTAAAGATGGTAAAGATATTTCATAAATTATTTTGTCTTTTAAATTAATAGGAACATCATTTCGTACAATTCTTTGAGCTAATCCTTCAACAATAGCTGTTTTACCTACCCCAGGTTCACCTATTAAAACAGGGTTATTTTTTGTTTTTCGACTAATAATCTCAATTACACGACGAATTTCTTCATCTCTACCAATAGTAGGATCAATTTTATTTTCAATAATTTCTTTGTTTAAGTTTCTTCCAAACTTTTCCAAAGGATTTTTAATATCATCTGATGGGTTAAAATTCATTTCCATAAATTACCTCCAATGTGAATATTATACATAAAATTAGCACTCTAGTAATTAAAGTGCTAATTATTATATGAGATCATAAAATTCTTTTTTTACAATATCAGTTGTATTGCCAGAAGATCTAATGAATAGATTTTTATTTTCTAAAATTGGAGTACAAAGTATTATTTACACCATATAAACTTAGATAAGGTTTTATATAATATTCATATTATGAAAAATTTATCAACAAAAAATTGCTGGAAATTACTAGGGGGGGGCAAGTAGTTTATTAATTTGTGCTGGCTCTCTAGCTGCATGCTTGATTTCTAA